>NZ_JBNPOJ010000026.1:0-17304 GCF_050315115.1 Peptoniphilus sp. SGI.035 | reverse complement strand
TTAAAAGGTCTATTGATGCAAGATTTTCTTTATCAATAGACTTTTTATTTTAAATACTCCTTTTAAAATTAGTAAAATATTTTGCTTTAATTATTCCACAATGAGTTATCTCATTACATATTAAAGATAGAAAGATCTTCCTTAATTGGAAGATTTTTTTATTGGTAATTTTAATATTTTTAGGGTATTTATTTACAAGGTGATTATATGTTAAATAGAATAATAAAAATTTTTTCTATTATTTTTATTATTATAGTGATTTTATTTGTTTCTATACATGTCTATTTTTCTCCAACGCCAAATTTTATGAGAAATAATTCCATTAATGGTGTTAAGATAAATATTCAGGTTTCCAATGATGATAGAAAACCCATTGTAAGGACTTTTAAAAAATCAGAATATGAAAATATGCCTGAAAATAAGATTATGAGAGTAAAAGATAAGATTGATGGAAGGATAGAGGGGGATATTACTTCTATTCATTTAAATAAGGATAGTAAAATTTATTTTACTTTTGAAAAAGATGGGAAGATTTATTATCCTGAAACTCCAAAAATTAGAATTAATGCTCATGCTTCTAGTTATAAGGACAAAAATAAAAAGCGCATTATAGAGGGAGAACTTGATAGACTTGATGATGGGACTTATTTTTATGAAACTAAAAGGTATAGCACGCAATATGAAAAATATTTTATGGAGTATCTTATAGTGGAGATTTATTATACTATTGATGATGTGGACTATGTTTCTATCTTTGGAACTTTCCAAAACAATGCAAATGATGGTACAGATTTTTTTGATAATGAATATTTAGAAGAGCCAATTCCACCGGAAACTAAATAGAAAAAAAGGCCTCAGTAAATTCACTGAGGTTTTTATAAAAATTTAAAATTGTGTAAATTACTTTAAGTCAAATAAAATTATTTTATTTGAAGCTAAGGATTTTTTTATGTCGATAATCCTTTGGTTTGAGGAGCCGCGAAATCTAAGACTCAAGTCTTTTAAGTTTTCAACAAATTTACCATCGACTAAGACATCACATTCTTTTAGTAGATTTGTTTTGTTTTCGTTCTTTAATATTTCTTCGTAAGTATATCCAGAGAAGATCCAAATTCCCTTTTGGACTTCTTTTTTTATGTCTTTAACTACTTTTAAGAGATCTACTTCATTTTGAAAGGGCTCACCTCCAAGTAGGGTAAGCCCCTTTACTTCATCTAGTTTCAAATATTCAATTACTTCTCTTGTTTCTTTATCAGTCCAGATTTTTCCGTAATTAAAATCTTGATATTCTTTGTTAAAACAGTTGTAACAATTGTGAGTGCAACCTGTGACGAAAATTGTGCTCCTAATCCCAGGTCCATTTGCAACATCATACTTTCTTATTTGTGCATAATTCATTAGATGTGTAGCACCCTTGCGTTAATTTCCTTTGTGCGTCCTTCGTTCCAGAAATTTTCACCAAGGTAACCACAAGTACGTCTTACGACGCTTAGTGTGGATCTATCTGTGTTATGACATTGTGGACATTCCCAATCGCCATGTTCGTTTAGTTTTATTTCGCCATCAAAGCCACATTCAGAGCAGTAGTCAGATTTTGTGTTAAATTCTGCATATTGAATGTTGTCGTATATAAATCTTACGATAGTTTCAAGTGCTTCTAAATTGTGTCCCATGTTTGGAATTTCTACATAAGAGATACATCCACCAGTGGATTTATCTTGGAACTTTGCTTCAAAGGCGAATTTTTCAAAAGCAGAAATTTTTTCACGAACGTCAACGTGGAAGGAATTGATATAGTAACCCTTATCAGTTACATTTTCTATTATTCCAAATCTTTCTTTGTCGATATTTGCAAATCTTTGTGTAAGTGATTCTGCAGGAGTTGCGTAAAGTGTAAATTTAATTCCATATTCTTCTGTCCATTTTTTTACAGCGGCGTTAAGTGCATCCATTATTCTCATAGCAAAGGCATAGCCCTTTTTGTCTGTATGACTTACACCTTTAGTTAAAATAGTTGCTTCATAAATTCCAATGTAGCCGAGGGAAACTGTGGAATAGCCATTTAACAAAAGTGGTGCAATGGACTCGTGTTTTCCCAGTCTTGCAATGGCACCATGTTGCCAATGAATTGGAGATGAATCGCTAGTAACTTTCTTTAAATGTTCATAGCGAAGTAGTCCAACTCTTTTTACAAGGTCTAGCCTTTTTTCCAAAATTTCAAAGAATTTTTCTTCGTCGCCACCAGCTAAAATTCCAATTTGAGGTAAATTTATAGAGCAGGCGCCCATGTTAAATCTTCCTTCAAATTTGTAATTGCCCTTTTCGTCCTTGTATGGAGGAAGGAAAGCTCGACAGCCCATTGGAGAAAATACATTGCCCTCGTAATTTGCACGCATTTTCTTTGCAGAGATGTAGTCAGGGTACATTCTCTTTGCAGTACATCTAATAGCAAGGGAAGTCAAATAATAATATTTTGAGTCCTTGTTAATATTATTTTCGTCGAGAACATAAATTAATTTTGGAAAAGCTGGAGTTACATATACTCCTGCATCGTTTTTTATGCCTTGAATTCTTTGCTTTAAAATTTCTTCGATTATCTTGGCAACTTCGTCAACATAGGGATCATTGTCTTCAAGCCACATGAAAAGTGTTACGAAAGGTGCTTGACCATTTGAAGTCATGAGAGTATTTATTTGATATTGAATAGTTTGGATGCCACTTTCAAGATCCTTTTTAGTCATTCTATTTGCCATTTTTTCAGCAAGTTCAATGTCGCCTAAAGTATCAAGTGCTAGATTTAAATTCTTTTCATAGGATCTTCTTAGGTATTTGCCGAGACAAGAGATATTAATACTTTGTCCGCCATATTGGTTTGATGCAATTTGTGCAATAATTTGTGTCATAACATTGCAGGCAACTTGGAAGGATTTTGGAGTTTCGATCATCTTGCCATTGACCACAGTTCCATTGTCAAGCATGTCCTTCATATTTACTAGACAGCAGTTAAAAATAGGTTGGATAAAATAATCCATGTCGTGAATGTGAATAGCACCAGATTCATGTGCTTCAACTAAATCGGCAGGGATCATTTTTCTCTTTGCAATGTCCTTTGATACTTCTCCAGCAATTAAATCTCTTTGAGTAGATGCAATAATTGCATTTTTATTTGAATTTTCATCCATTAAATCTTCGTTGGTCTCGTTTAATAGACCGAGGATATCTTCATCAGTAGTATTTTGTTCGCGTTTATATTGTTGAACAGATTTGTAAGATTCATAGGATCTTGCAGTGGCAGGATTGTCATTTTGAATTAAACGGTAATAAACTTCGCTTTCTATGTCGTAGATTGAAAGAGGAAGTTCCTTTTGGTTTGCAAGGGCTTCAATTTCCTTTGCAATTTCTAGCGCTTGATTTTCTACATATACGCCAGAACTTGAGTGCATGGCTTTTTCTATGGCGATTACGATTTTATTTCTATCAAAATCAACCTTTTTGCCATTTCTCTTAATAACTTGTGGCATTTTACTCATCCTTTCTTTTAAATATGTAATATTTTCCATAAAATTATTTTAAATAAAATTTAAAAGCAAAAGAATTTTCTTTTGCGAATACATAAATTATACAACATATTGTGTGATTTGTAAATTAAAATCTACTATATACAGTATGTATACGAAGATTATAGTTTTAGAAGATCTTGATTTTAAGATGTTTGTAGTTAATGATATAATGAAATTAATATTTATAGGAGGTTCTATGTTAAAAATATTTACAGATGTACTGGACCCCTTTTTGTGGGGATTTATTCCAATTTTGCGAAAATTTGAAAGAAAATATAAAAATTTTAGTTATAAATTTGTAATGGGCGGATTAATAGGAAATTATGAAGAGTTTTTGCCACAAAATTTTAGAGAAAAAAATTCTGTGGAACTTGGAAACAAAATTTTATACGATATGTATAGAGCTACGGCGACGGTAACAAATATGCCGGGCTTTGCAAGAGTGCCTAAGCTTTTTACTGAGAAATATAAATCAAGTTATCCTTTAGATAAATATTTTTTAGCCTTTAAAGAGTTAGACGAGAAATCTTCAAAGGACTATATGAGAAAAATTTTAGAAGAGGCAATAATATTTGAGAAAAACATATATGAATTAGATGTGCAAAGAGAAATTTTAAAAGAATTTGAAGTTGATTTTGATGAATTTGTCTTTAATTATGAAAATAGTCATGAAATCTTTTTAGAAAATAGAATGGAAGCCTTTGATTACAGAATAAAGAAACTGCCGGGATTTTTGATTACAGAAAATCATAGAGTTCTACAAAATATTATGAAATTCGATAGAGTTGAAGAGTTTATTTTAGAAAATCTGGAGCTTGAAGAGGTTCAAGGAAATTTAAGTGAAGAAGAAAAAATTTTAGATTATATAAAATCCTATGATTTAGTTTTAAAAAATGAAATTAAAATTATTTTTGGCGAAAATAAATTAGAGGCTCTCATTAGCAGTGGAAAGATTAAGTTAGAAAATATAAATAATTTTGAAATTTTAAAAATAAAGTGATTTTAGAGAATGGTTTATTTGAATATTTAATATAATAATAAAGATTATTAGATCAACAGTTGATTTTCTTAATTATTCTTATAGTACAATGCTTTGGTATAAAATTTTTAAGGTGATTGGATTAAAAAATTAATAATTGTTATGTGAAAAATTCATAGTAGATAATTCACTTGTTTTAAAGGATGAAAAATTACTTTCTCATGAGGAAATATTTAATCTAATGCTTAAAGATGGTTTTACAAAAAAAGATATTAGAAATTTTTGGGAGAAAAGCAAAGGAAAAATCTAGATTAGCTAGAGATATATGATGCACAACTATTACAGGATACTAAATGTATCAAGGGCATATAACCTTGAATTAAGTTTTACATTTAAGTAGATGGTACTCGTTATTAATATTATATAAAATAATAAGCTAGTGATAGAAATTTTTATCACTAGCTTATTATTATTTATTTCTTAGAAATTCGTCAATAGATTTTGCGGCATTTTTCCCTGCGCCCATGGCAAGTATTACTGTGGCAGATCCAGTTACTGCATCTCCACCGGCAAAAATTTCTTCTCGAGAAGTTTGTGATTCTTCATTTACAATAATTCCGCCCCATTTTGCAATTTCTAGATTTTTTGTAGTTGAAGAAATAAGAGGATTTGGATTTGTGCCAAGTGCCATAATGACAGTTTCAAATTTCTCTTCGTATTCGCTACCCTCTATTGGGACTGGTCTTCTTCTGCCAGATGAGTCAGGTTCTCCTAATTCATTTCTAACGCATTTAAGGGATTTAACCCAGCCTTCGTCGTCACCAATAATTTCAACGGGAGCAGTTAGCATTTCAAATTTGATTCCCTCTTCTTTAGCGTGGTGAACTTCTTCAACTCTCGCAGGAAGTTCTTTTTCAGTACGTCTATATACAATTGAAACATCAGCTCCAAGTCTTTTTGCAACTCTTGCAGCGTCCATTGCGACATTTCCACCGCCAACTACTGCAACTTTTTCGCCAACATTTACTGGAGTGTCGTATTCTTCGTCAAAGGATCTCATTAAATTGTTCCTTGTCAAAAATTCATTTGCAGAATAAACTCCATTTAAGTTTTCTCCAGGAATATTCATAAATTTAGGAAGACCTGCACCCGATCCAATGAAGACTGCTTCGTAACCTTCTTTTATAATGTCGTCAATAGTCATAGTTCTGCCAATTACAAAGTTATTTTCGATTTTTACGCCGAGATTTTTAATATTTTCTACTTCGTATTCAACAACTTCGTCTGGAAGTCTAAATTCAGGTATTCCATAAATTAAAACTCCGCCAGATTGTTGCAAAGCTTCAAAAATTGTAACGTCATAGCCCATCTTTGCAAGTTCTCCTGCACAAGTAAGTCCAGCAGGGCCTGCACCAACTATGGCAACTTTTTTGTTTAGCTTTTTAATATCACCACTGTCTTTAATCTGGTGACGTCTTGCATAATCAGCTGCAAATCTTTCAAGCTTACCAATGGATACGGAGTCGCCTCGATTTGCAAGGATACATCTTTCTTCGCATTGAGTTTCTTGAGGACAAACTCTACCACATACTGCAGGAAGAGAAGTATAAAGTGAAAGAACTTTGTAAGCTTCCTTGAAATTCCCATTGGCTATTTCTTTAATAAAGCCAGGGATGTCAATAGAAACTGGGCAACCTCCAACGCATCCAGGGTTTTTACAATTAAGACATCTGCTCGCTTCTTCTACGGCTTCCTCTGCAGTGTAGCCAAGACATACTTCTTTAAAGTTTTTATTTCTTTCATCAGGTGCTTGTTCAGAAATTGGAACTCTTTTAAATCTATCTTTAGCTTTTTTTATTGTAAAGTTTTCGATAGTTTCGCCTTCTAAATTTTCATCTTGTACAGATTTTTCTGCCAAGTGATCAGATATGGCAAGGTCCATTGTGCAATGGTGGTCGGCAATCGTCTTAGTTTTTTTGTTGTTTACATATTGTCTTTGTCTTTTCATTGCAGAATCAAAGTCAACTAAATGACCGTCAAATTCGGGTCCATCGACGCAGGCAAATTTAGTTTTGCCGCCAATGCTTACACGGCAAGCCCCACACATTCCAGTTCCGTCAACCATAATTGGATTAAGAGAAACAGTAGTAGGGAGATTATATTTTTTTGTAGTTAAGCATACAAATTTCATCATAATCATAGGTCCAATGGAAACCACATGATCATATTTTTTGTTTTCATTTTCAATAAGATCTACGATTTTATCAGTTACTAAACCTTTAAAACCGTAACTGCCGTCATCTGTAGCTATGTATAAATTGTCACAGACAGATTTAAGCTCATCTTCTAAGATTACAAATTCCTTTGACTTTGCTCCAATAATAATGTCGCAGTTAAGGCCATTTTCTTTAAAAAACTTTGCTTGAGGATAAACTGGAGCAGTTCCAACACCACCGGCAACGAATAAATATTTTTTATCTTTTAAACTTTCAAGGTTCATGTCGCAAAAATCAGATGCATGACCAAGAGGTCCAACAAAATCCTTAAAGTTTTCGCCTTCTTTAAAGGATGCAATTTTTTTTGTAGATTCTCCAGAAGCTTGCACAACTATTTGAACGCTTCCCTTTTCTACATTGTAATCTGAGATTGTGAGAGGAATTCTCTCGGAATATTTGTCTGCAATTAAAATAATAAACTGACCTGGTTTTGCAGAAGCTGCAATTTTAGGTGCATAAATGTCAAATAAATAAATATTTGGCGCAAGTAATTTTTTTCTTAAAATTTTTGGCAAAATAATCACACTCCAGAATTATTATAGCATAAGGAAAAATTAAGGTAAAAGGAATTTAAAATGTTAAGATTATTTATTTAAAATCTACTTTTTTATTATAAATTGTAAAAAATATTTACTAAAGTAAAAATTTAAAGTATATTATATTTAAGGTGATTGAAATGAGAAAATTTTCAAAAGAAATAAAAAAAGTCGTGATAAAAGTGGGTTCATCTTCTATTACTCACGACAATGGAAAGATAAATTTACAAAAAATCGACGAGCTTTGCTATGAAATTGCAAACTTAAAAAATAGGGGAATAGATGTTATTTTAGTATCAAGTGGTGCCATTGCAGCAGGTCGTGCGAAATTAAATTTGAAAGAAAGACCGAAGGAAACCTCAGACAAACAAGCTGCAGCAGCAGTGGGTCAAGTTGCACTTACAAATATTTACGATAGATCTTTAATTAGCTATGGCTACAACTCTGCGCAAATTCTTTTAACTAGACAAATAGAAAAAGATGACGAGATGAGAATTAATGCAAAAAACACTTTTGAAAAATTGCAGGGGATGAATGCCATACCGATAATAAATGAAAACGACACAATTTCTACTTACGAAATAAAATTTGGCGATAATGATACATTATCTGCTGTGATTGCGAGAATTACAGAGGCAGATCTCCTCATTATGCTAACAGACATTGAGGGACTTTACACTGACGATCCTAGAAAAAATCGCGACGCAAAAATTATTCACGAAGTTGAAGACATAAATAATGTGGAGGCAATGGCAAAGGAAACTGAATCCAATGTTGGCACTGGAGGAATGTTCACAAAAATTAGGGCGGCAAAACTTGCCATAGAAAAAAATATTGAAGTTATAATTGCATCTGGAGAAAATATGAAGACAATTAGAGATATAGTTAAAGGAGAAGAAATTGGAACCTATTTTAAGTGTTAAGGAATTAGGAAAAGTAGCAAAGGAAGCTTCCTATAAATTAAAAAAATTAAATACAGAAGAAAAAAATAGAATGCTAGCTTCAATTAAAAAGTCGCTTTTGTCTGAAAGTAAAAATATATTAAGGGCAAATGAATTAGATATAAAAAGAGGCAGAGAAAATAATATGCCTGATGGTCTAATTGATAGGCTTCTTTTAAATGACGCGAGAATAGAAGCTATGGCAAAGTCAATAGAGGACGTAATCGACTTTAAGGATCCAGTGGGAAAGGTTTTGTCCATGGAAAAAAATTATGCGGGACTTTTAATTGGGAAGAAAACTGTTCCTATGGGAGTTATTGCGATAATTTACGAATCCAGACCAAATGTAACACTAGACGCTTCAATTTTATCACTTAAAGCATCTAGTGCAATAATTCTTCGCGGCGGCAAAGAATCTATAAATTCAAATATTGCAATAGCAGATGCAATAAGACTTGGGATAAAAAATTTAGGCTATGATGAAAACTTCGTCCAAATTGTAAAAGACACATCGAGAGAATCTTCAAAAGAACTTATGCAATTAAAGGGCTACGTAGATCTTTTGCTTCCAAGAGGCTCAGCTTCACTAATTAATTCCGTTGTGGAAAATGCAAAAGTACCTGTAATTGAAACGGGAGTGGGAAATTGCCACATATATGTAGATGATGGAGCTGACATTGAAAAGGCAGTGAAGATTATAGAAAATGCAAAGACACAAAGGATTGGCGTGTGCAATGCAATGGAATCACTTGTGTTAAATGAAAATCTTCCAGATAAATTTTTTGATATGTTAAATGGAATTGTTGAAAAATACAATATAAAAGTTCACGCGGACGAAAAATCTATTTCAAAATTTAAGAACGCAGAAGCCGCAACTGAAGATGACTTTGGAAGAGAATACTTAGACTACGAATTTTCTGTAAAGACAGTTTCAAATGTTGATGAGGCAATTCAACATATTACAAAATATTCAACAGGGCATTCTGAAGCAATACTCACAAAATCTTATGAAAGGGCAATGAAATTTTTAGAAGAAGTGGACTCAGCTTGTGTCTATGTAAATGCATCGACAAGATTCACAGATGGTGGAGAATTTGGCAAGGGCGCAGAACTTGGAATCTCAACACAAAAACTTCACGCAAGAGGACCAGTTGGATTGGAAGAACTTGTAAGCTACAAATATATAATATTTGGACATGGCGAGTTTAGAAGTTAATATTAAAAAATAAAACATAATAAAAGACTTGTAAAAACAAAAACCGACACTTATTTTTTTAGATAAATGTCGGTTTAATTTTATAAAAAATTCCTTATATGCCTATAAACTATATAATATAGCTTGGAAGTATTAAAACTAATAACAAATTTAATATGATAAATTTATTATTTTTTTTCATTATCCAAATTCCTTATCCTATCAACTAGGCTATTATTACTGTGGTTTTCATAAAATTCCCTAGTGAATAGTATTCCTATTATTATATTTACAATGTTCACAATTAATAGTGGAATAATTGTAAATTTAAATGAAGTCCACTTAGTTGATTTTATGAAGTTTTTTAAGATAAATTGATTTACAAGTAGCATTACTATGACAGAAAATATTAAACTTGACAGAGAATAAATTAAATTCTTTTTCACTAGATAGGATTTTATTTTTTTCTTGGTCATTCCTATTGCTTCAAGTATAGATAAGTTAACCATATTTTTAATAGTTTCTGTGGCTATAATGTTAATAAAGTTCATCGAAGAAATTAAAAATAATACTAAGGATAGGCTATATCCCACAAACTCTATAAGGTTTTTAAAATCTTTAAAGGATTTTATTTGAAGGTCTCTTGAGTCATAGGCGAAGTCTGGATCATTTTCTAAAGATTTTAACAGTTTATCAAAACTTTTTCTTTCACTTTTTTCTATATCAAAACCATAAGACATAATGCTCCTATCATTTGTAAGTTCCTTATATAAAAAAGTAGGCATATAAATATACTCTAATGATAAAATAGGACTAGTATCATCTTCTATATTTTCATGGATTATAGGAAAATATCTCAAACCATTTGAAAAATTATAATCAATTTTAGCCATTACTTGGACTTCTTTTATTTTATTTTTTGCATTGAGAGTAAGTTTATCGCCAATTTGATAGTAGGATGTATTATTTGCTCTTTCACCAATAATAACATAATTTCCAGTTTTCCATTTTTCTGCATCAAATTCTCCTTGAATAAATTGTTGTTTGTTTATAAGATAGTCATCAATTCCAAAAAGAGTTGGAGATATTTTTTGGTTTTCTATTTTTATATCTGGATAAGAATACTCATATCCATAATAATATAAAGCTCCTCCGCCATTAAAACCTTTTTGCTTTTTTATTTCTTCAATAATCTTATTAGAAATGCTATTTTCTTTTCCTAGATACATATATCTAAAATATTTTGGACTTGCTATATTATAATCAGTTACAATAACATCTGAAAGCCCTTTTTTTAAATCAATGTTTCCCGTGTAAGTTAAAACACTATTTAAAATAACAGCGGCTAAACTCATAGAAAGAACAATTGATATATATCTGAATTTATTAGAGAATATCTGTCTTCTAGCAAGTTTTCCAAGTGAAATAGAATTACTTTTATATTTCTTTTTTATTTGGATTTCGTTATATCTACTGGCATCTATAGGTGAGATTTTAGATGCGTATTTTGCAGGACTCATTACAGATAAAAAGACAGTTAACAAAGTAAATATCGTTGAAAAAACAATAATGAGTACTACATTAACAATAGACAGCTTTATATATGTTAGCATCATATTATTTGAAAATATTTTATTTAAAATAATTTTTCCAATAGAAAGTCCAAGTATATTTCCAGCTACTATTGAAGGAATAGAAACTATAAAGGACTCTAAATGTACGAGTTTCTTAATTTGAACTTTTGTCATCCCTATTGTTTTAAGTAATCCAAGAAGTTTTATGTCTTCATTTATAGATATTTTAAAAATATTGTTTATAATTAAAAATCCTGCAATCATAACCAAGGCTAATAAAACCAAGGCAGGTAAAAAATTAGTAAAGTCAAAGTTTTTACTTCCTGATAAAATGTAGGCGAAGTTAACTCCAATTCTTACTTCTTTATCAGATAAATTTCCTGGACTATCTACAACTTTATAGCCCTTTCTCTCGGCTATTTTTATAAGTTTATTCTTTATATTAAAAGAATTTTTAAGCATAACATCCATATCATTTATTTTATATGGAAGATTTAATGTATCTGCATAAGCTTTCGATAAATAAATTTGACCGACTCCAACATTTGAATCAATAGGGTTCTGAAAAGTTCCAGATATAACAAAATCATCCTTTTTCTTTTCTATAACTTCTCCAGTATAAGGTTTTTCAATATTAAAGGGGATTTTTATTTTTTCTCCAATTTCACCATTGTATCCAAGTTTTTTAGCAGTAGATATATCAATGAAAACTTCATTTTTCTTTTCGGGTATTTTTCCTTTTATATTATCCATTAGGGACCAGTCGTAATTCTTTTTATCTACATATGAAAGTTCTGCTGATATTTTATTATTATCTAATATTCCTATCTTTTTTCTAATTGAAAACTCTTTTATCTCCTTATCCTTAGATAAAATTTCTATGTCCTTATCAGAAACTTCTTTAAATGATCCGTGGCTTGTTGTACCTATAGTTTTCATCGTTTGAAGTTCCATGCTTTTACTAAGTCCCAAAATAACTGAAAACAAGCTTGTAAATAAAATTGAAGTTAAGGCTATTGATAATAATAAGATATTTTTTCTATTTTTATTAGCGTTTAGAATTTTTTTTGCTAAATTTTTTATATAAATTTTATTTTTAACTTTCATTATTCATCACCAATTTTCCATCTTCAATTCTTATAAGTTTATTTGCAGCTTGGGCAACTGAGTCGTCATGAGTTATAATAAGTATTGTATTTCCCAGTTCTTTATTAATTTTCTTTAAAAGATATACAACTTGGGATGAAGATTTTGAATCTAGGTTTCCTGTAAGTTCATCAGCTAAAATAAGGGATGGTTTAGTAACCAAAGCTCTTGCTATGGCAACCCTTTGTTGTTGACCTCCCGATAGTTCATTGGGCATTTTATTTACTTGCTCTTTTATTTCAAGGACATTTACAATAAGGTCTACATATTTTTTATCCACCTTATTGCCATCAATGCCAAAGGGAATAATTATGTTCTCGTAAACATTTAACATAGGTAGTAGATTATAGGATTGAAATACAAAACCTATATTCCTTCTTCTAAAAATGGATCTCTCATCGTCTTTTAATTTATAAATGTCTGTGTTGTCAATTAAAACTCTTCCGCTTGTAGGATAATCAAGTCCTCCTATCAAATGTAATAAGGTCGACTTTCCAGAGCCAGATGCTCCAATAATAGAAATAAATTCTCCCTTTGATACATTAAAAGAAATTCCATCAAGGGCTTTAACCTCTACATCCTTTGTTTTATAATATTTTTTTAAATTTTCTACTTTTAGCATATAAATCACCTCTTTCTATAAGAATAGCAAACTAATCTTACAAATTACTTACGAAACTGCTTACAGTTTTGTAAGAAAAAAGACTTCTCATAAGGGGAAGTCTATCATAAATTTTATTTTATTCTCATTTAAAGATGCTATTAATTTTCCATTATGTTTTTCTATAATTTCTCTTACAATAAATAATCCCAATCCCAATCCATCCTTAGCAAGTGAATTTTTACCTCTATAAAATCTTTCAAAGATTTTAGGTAAATCTTCTTCTATAATTACTTGGCATGAGTTTTCTATATCTAAATTATAATTTAAATAAGATTTATATACAGATATATTTATAGTAGAATTTTCGGATGAGTATTTTATTGCATTATCAATTAAATTGTGAATAGCTTCTTTAATCCACCTTTCATCCATATTAAAAATGCAATTATGTTTTTCAAAGTAAATTTTAATATTTTTATTTAATAAAGGATCTTTAAATTCTTTTAAAACATCACTTACTAAGTCAGATAAATTATATTGAGATTTTTGCAAAACAATAATATCTGATTCAAGCCTTGATGATTTTACTAAATTATCAATTAAAAATTTAAGTTTATCCAATTCGTACTTAATGATCTCTATGTATTCTTCTTTTTGATTCTGTTCTAATAAACTAATATAAAGAGAAAGGTTAGTAATAGGTGTCCTAGTTTGATGAGAAATATCTGCTATTAAATCTTTAGTTTTATTCTTTTCTGTATTTAACTTAGACTCCTTCACTTGATTTGCATATAAAAATTTTACAAGTTTTGATTTTATCTTGGATAATTCTTTTTCATCAAAATCTGAAATTTCTAAATTTCCATCTATTGCATCATCAATATAGTTTGAGAAATTACACATTTGTTTACTTAAATTTATATATTTAAAGGCAAGTATGGCAACAATAATAGCCAAAATTATAACTAATAATTCCATTTATAACCAACTCCAAATACAGTTTCTATTGGATCATAGGGTTTTAGTTTCGTTCGAATTCTTGAAATATTTACACTAAGGGTATTTTTATCTATAAACTTATCGTCAAATCCCCAAACAAAATCAAATAGTATTTCTTTTTTTAAAATACGACCTTTATTTTTTATTAATGCATATAGAATTTTAATTTCTGTCCTTGTTAAATCAAAATTAACATTATTAACTGAGAACTTATTCTCGGAGAAATTAAAATCAAGTCCATCTTTTTTATAAATGCTTAAATCATCGGAGTTGATTTTTTCAAAAGCTCTTTTTATCTTAGCTTCAAGAATTCCTAAGGAAAAAGGTTTAGTTAAATAATCATCTGCACCTAATTCAATTGCGGAGATGATATAGGCTTCTAAGTCAATAGCTGACAATACAATTATTGGAATTGTTGAAATCTTCCTTGTATATTTTATTATTTCAAGTCCGTCCCCATCTGGTAAGTTCATATCCAATAAAATTAAATCAGAATTACCAATATAATTTTTGGCATCACTTATAGTAAATGTAGGAATAACTTCATAATTTTTTTCTAGAGCTATGGATAAGCCCTTATTTAGATGTTTGTCATCCTCTATTATTAATATATTTTTCAATGAATTTTCCACCTCAACTATAGATTTATATATAGTATACCATTATTGCTTATATTAAAAAAAGACCTATACTTTTATTTATAAATACTTATTTTACATATATAAAAATATATTGAATTTCTAATTAAAATTTTCAAATTTTAGTTCTAGTTGTATATGAAGTCTTATAATTCTTTGAATAGCTTTGCATACTCTTTTTTTGATATTTTTAGTTAAGCTTTATATTTTTAACCAAGTTTTTCTATTTTTAATATGATAAATATAATTTTATTTGAAATTACTTCTTTTAGGAGTTATTCATAAATATATTTTATCAAATTAACACTAATAATTAATATCAAAATAAAATTTAGCCTTTAATCTCTTGCAAAAAAGAAAAGGTTTTATTATAATGGAAATGTCTTAAAAAGACAAAAATTTAATTAAAGGAGGGAGATTAAATGAATATATCATTTAATGTCATGCAAACTGTTGGATTTGCAATCATAGTTTTTTACATAGGTAAATTTATCAGAAGCAAAGTCCAATTCTTTCAAACATTTTGTGTGCCTGCACCAGTAATAGGAGGATTCCTTTTTGCAATAATTCGATTCTTATTACAACTTAGTGGAGTTTGTACTTTTGAATTTGATCAAACATTAAAAGATCCATTTATGATGGTATTCTTCACATCAATTGGTGTTGGAGCTGACCTTGATACACTTAAAAAAGGTGGAAAAGGTTTCATATTATTTGTTCTAGTATCAACAGTTCTAGTAATTTTCCAAGACGTAATAGGACTTGTACTTGCAAAAGCTACAGGAGCAGATTCACTTCTAGGCTTAATTTGCGGTTCAGTTACAATGGTAGGTGGACACGGTTCTGCAGGTGCTTGGGGAACAACATTTGAAGAAGAAGGTCTTGTTAATGCATCAACATTTGGTATGGCTGCAGCTACGTTTGGTGTAATTATGGGTTCATTAATTGGTGGTCCTATTGGTTCTACACTTATTAGAAAACACAATCTAGCTAGTCCTATTGAAAAAATGGGCGAGGATATTGATGTTCTTGAAAATCTAGAAAAAAACAATTCCGGAGAAAACTATAAAAAAGTTGTTCCACTAGAAGCGTTAGATTTTATTAAAGTTTTAGGACTTATCTTTGTATCAGTTGGTTTAGGCGCAATTTTACAAGTGTTTATAAAAGAACATGTAACTGTTTTAGGGAAGCCACTAAGCTTACCAGCTTACGTTACTTCAATGATTCTTGCAGGTATCTTTGTAAATACAATTGGTAAAAAGGGATCTAAATGGGCAGTTGATGACAGAGCCAACTCTATTTGTGGCGATGTTGGACTTAACGTATTTTTAGTAATGGCACTTATTGATATTAACCTATTAGACCTAAAAGAAGTTGCAGGATCAATGCTAGTTATCTTATTTGCACAAACAATCTTTATGGCATTCTATGCTTACTTCATTAACTTTTGGGTTATGGGTAGAAATTATGACGCAGCTGTTTTATCAGGTGGTATTTGCGGATTTGGTATGGGTGCTACTTATAACGCACTTGCAAACATGGATTCAATCACAGAAAGATTTGGTCCATCACCAAAAGCATACTTTATACTACCTATGGTAGGAGCTTTTGCAATTGATATTATCAACTCATTCTTTATAACAATATTCTTGAATGTTGCTCAAACATTAAGATAATTAAGTTAATAATGATTAAAAGATCACGAAGATTTCTTTGTGGTCTTTTTTGTTGTATGCCAATTTTTGTTAAACTCAATAATATTGAGTCTCTTTTCATAAAAAAGGACTATAAGTTATAAAGATAAGATTCTATATTTTTAATAAAGGGACAAGAATTTTTAGAAAATTTTGGGTAAATAGAAAAAAAGAAAGCATTAACTTAGATAAGTTAAAATAAAGATTAGGAGTGAGTTATGAGAATTAATGAGATTTTAAATATAAAATATCCAATTTTTCAGGGTGCCATGGCAAATATTTCAACAGCAGAGCTTGCTGGTGCAGTGTCTATTGCCGGTGGTCTTGGCATGATTGCAACTGGTGGATTTAGTCCCAATGAAGTTAGAGATGAAATTAGAAAAATAAAAAAGATGACTGACAAACCCTTTGGTGTAAATCTTGTAATGATTCATCCAGAAATTGAAGAACTAAATAAAGTTGTTGTTGAAGAAGGCGTTGAAATAATAACTTGTGGAGCTGGAAATCCTCAAAAGTATTTTGACTATTGGTTAAAAAACAAATTAAAGGTAATTCCAATTATTGCAAATAAAAAAATGGCTCAAAGAGTTGAAAGTCTTGGAGCAACTGCTTGCGTATTTGAAGGTGCAGAGGCAGGAGGACATATTGGAAAACTTAATACTTTTCCTGCTCTTCCTGAAATTTGCGACTCTGTGAAAATCCCCGTAATATCTGCTGGCGGAATTTATACGGGAAGACATATTTTAGCGGCAGAAATTTTAGGAGCAAGTGGTGTGCAAATGGGAACAAAATTTTTGTTATCAAAGGAAGCACCAGTCCACGAAAAATTTAAAAAAGTTTTAATAGAAGCAAATGATAGAGATACTATTGTAACGGGAGTAACAACAAATCATCCCATAAGATGTTACAAAAATAAATTGGCAGAAAAACTTTTAGAGGTGGAAATTAATAATCTCGGGGAAGAAGAATTTGAAAAATATGCTCGTGGTTCAGGGAAAAAGGCTGTTAGAGATGGTGATGTAGAATGGGGATCTGTTTTAGCAGGTGAAGGATTTGAGTACCTAAATAAAATCGAGAGCGTAGGAGAAATAATCGAAAATATAATGAAGGAATATGAGGAGCTAAAGAGAAATTTTAAAAGAAATTAATTAAAAATATAATA
>NZ_JBNPOJ010000025.1:0-20447 GCF_050315115.1 Peptoniphilus sp. SGI.035 | reverse complement strand
GTTTAGTAGGAAGGATTTTTTGAATTCTTTTTCTAACATTTTCTAAAGCCCATGAAACTTGCCTTATGAAATGATACCTATCAACAATATGGATGGAATCTTTAAAGAACTTGTTCTTAACAGACTTAAAAGTATTAGACATATCACTTACAAAAAACTAACTCCTTGCTTCTCCTTTTTAGGAATCCTTTTAAAATAGCTAAACAAATAGTTCTTATCCCTAGTAGGTAAAATATCAATGATAGAATGCTTATCACCATTAAGAAGGGAAGTTTGATACTTAATATTTCCACTATCACCTTTAAATTCACTTGTGCCCTATGGGTATCTATACAGAGAACTTCAGAGAGCTTAGTCCTCGAAACACTTAAATATTTTAAAATTCTAATAACAGTATTAGAAGAAACATTGTACCTTTTAGCAATAGAAGAGATAGAATACACTTCATTAAATTCAGCTACAATAGCAAAAACAAGTCTATTAGTAATAGAGTGTCCCTTAGCGATAAAATCAAGATTTCTTTCAAAACGACAACCACAAGACTTACAATCATATCTAGTCTTCTTTAAATGAATGATAGAATTCTTCCCTCTAATATGAGTATCCCTAATTTTTTGAATTCTATGATCATGAACCCATACCTTTTTAGAACCACAGTGAGGACAAGTATCCATCTTTTCAACAGAAGCATGAATATAAACAAACTTATTATCATCATCAAAACTATTAAAAATTATATCTTTAAATCCCAACAAATTAGTGTTATTATTATTTTGCACTTATATGCACCTCCTTGCTTTCTTGTTGGTATTTTAAGTTTAGGACTAAATGCGTATAAGTGCAATTTTTTTTGCATAAAAATATCTGTTAGAGATTTTACTCCCCAACAGATATTTTAGAGACAGTTAAAATTATCCTTTTATATTTGACCGATAGCTTTCAATATGATCTGTGCTATAATAGCAGATCCTACGTAAGTTCCAATCATAACAAAAATTGCAAGTACAAAAATTCGCCAGCCTGTTTTTTTAAGTGTACCTAGATTTTTTCCAGTATATATTCCGGCATAAGCTAATATAGGTGTACATAATGCTAGGAAATCCACTTTACTTGTAAATTCATAGATTTTATCTGCAAAGGGAAAGCCAGGGATTGTCATAATTGTTGCAATAGTAACAATATATGCAACTGCAGGAATTCTTATGCGAATAATTTTTGAGAGAAGTATTCCAACAAATGCGATGCAAATAAGGATTATCATTCCAGGAAGAGCTTCAATAGGACTTACTTTTGGTCCTACAAAATTCCCAACTAATGTAATTCCAGCCGTTATAAGAAGAACGACAAACACTTTTTTTAAGCTCATTTTTGAACCTCCTTTTCTGCATCTATATATTTTGGTGGAAGTGGGTCTTGTCCATATTTTATCTTGTACATCTTTTTATATAAAAATTCTGCAAAAGGCAGAGAAATTAATATTGACATATAAAGTCCATCAAGACCAGAAAGCAAGTTTGACGCAGCTCCAAATGCCTTTATTTTTTCTTCCATATTTGGGAAAAGTTCTGAAAGTGATCCAACTGAAGCTGTCATCATAGAAGCAGAACCAACGCCAGATGCCATTGCAAGAGAATATGGGTGGAGTGAAGTTGAAGTTGCAAGGATTGATGCCATAAGACCTATAAAAATAGTTCCAAACACAGTTCCTACAAGATATACACCTAAAACTCCTTCTCCTTCTTGAGAATCTAGACCAAATCTTTCTGCAATAAGAGCTACATTTGGTTCTCTAGCAATTGAGTGAGCTCCGCCTATGGCTTCTCTCTTGAGGCCAAGAAGAATTGCAATAGGTACTCCTAAAACTACTGTCCCAACATTTCCAAATTCTTGCAAAATAAGAGCAGGCGAAGCCTTGATTATATCATAAAAAGATGGGCCAATTGTTGTTCCATATTTTGCCATAAGCAACATAAGAGTTATAGAAATAAGGTTTCCAGATTCCTCAATTTCATTTTGACCCGCAATTTTTACCTTGCTTAAAGTTGTAATAGTGCCGAGTATAAGTGCATAAAGCATAGGAAGAAGTACCACAGTTCCTACACCTATTTTAAATGAATGCTTTCCTATGAGTTCTGAAATAATTACAAGGACTAAAACAATAAAATGAAGTTTTTTACTTTTAAACATTTTTACCTCCTAAAAAATCAAGTGCTGCTTTTACAAAAATTGAAGTTCCAATATAGAACTTACTCTCATCAACATCAAATTTTGGATTATGATGTGGGTAAAATTTTCCGTCAGGATAAATTTTAGGGTTTGAAAGACTGAAATAAGTTCCCTTTGCTTCTTTTAAAAAATAAGCAACATCATCTCCTCCAAGGGAAGGTCTATCTAGATATTCAACTACTTCTTCTCCAAATAGTTCCTTTGCAGAATTTGCAACAAAATTAGTAAACTCATTATCATTTATAACTGCTGGATATTTAAAATCATATTCCACATCAGCTCTCATATTATAAGCTTTGGCAATATTAGTAGAAATTTCATTTACATATCTTTTTATATCATTTCTTACTTTTTCATCAAAAGTCCTAACAGTTCCCTCTATAAAGACTTCGTCGGGAATAATATTTTGGGTAAACCCTCCGTGAATTTGACATACTGAAAGGAGTGCTTGGTCTAGTGGGTTAATCATTCTACTAACTATTTTCTGAAGAGAATTTACAATTTCACAGATACAAGGGATTGGATCTGCGCCTAAATGCGGAGTAGCACCATGGGTTCCACGGCCTATTATAGTAACCTTGAATCTATCCATAGCAGCCATCATTGGACCAGCCTTCACACCAATATGACCAGGACTTACAGGAAATAAAATCCCATTATGAAGGCCAACAATTCCGTCTACCTTTGGATTATCCATGCAACCTTCTTCAATCATAGGAAGAGCTCCGCCGGGATATTCTTCTCCAGGTTGAAAAAATACCTTAACACATCCATCAAAAAGATCTTTATGTTCGTTTAAAATTATTGCAGCACCAAGTGCCATAGCGGTATGTGCATCATGACCACAAGCGTGCATACATCCATTTTCAGATGCAAATGGAAGCCCAGTTTCCTCTTGTATAGGAAGAGCATCAGCATCAGCTCTTATGGCAAGGCATTTTCCAGGATTTTTTCCTTCAATAATTGCAACAGTGGCATTTCCATCCATGAGTGAAAAATAAGAAATTCCGTAACTCTCTAGGACATCTCTAATGTATGCCATAGTCATTGGAAGTTCATTTTGAAGCTCTGGAATTTTGTGAAGATCATGCCTAAAACCTATAATTTTACTTTCAATTCTTTTTACTTCTTCTATAATATTCATTTTTTTACCTCCCATTTTATTATAACATTTTAGTGTAATGTTAAGATAGCATAATAATAGTTATTATATCAAAATTTTATTTAATTTCTTTATTTATTAGATTTTAGTAAATCTAAGCCCATTCCTATAAATAATTTTTTCGACATTGCTATAAAAGAAGAATTATGTACTTTAAGCTCATTAGTTAGACTTTGATAATACAGCTATACTGTTAGATTCAAGTTTGCTATTTTTTTATAAAAAACTGACCTCATTAAGTTAGTTTTTAAGGTCTAACTTTTGAGGTCAAGCTTAGTGTTTTTGTTTTTATCTTAAGAATATAAAAGCAACTGGGACTGCAAATATTATTGATAAGAGAGTTCTTTCAAACCAAATTATTACTATATCTTTAACAGAAATATTTATATCTGTTGAGAGCAAACATGGTATTGATGCTGAGAAGAAAAGAACTGTGGATACACTTGTAACAGCTATAATGAATTTTGTAACTAAGGGACTTTCAACAACTAATAGTGATGGTAAAAACATTTCTGCAAGTCCTATTGCAGCAGCTTTTGATGCAAGCATAGCTTCTGGTATTTGGAGCAATCTAACAAAAGGATAGAAAATGTAAGCAAGGTAGTCAAATATTGGTGTAAAAGTTGCAATTGATATACCAATTAATCCAACTGATAAAATAGATGACATTACAGAAGTTGACATCTTAATACCTTCACCTAAAAAGGCTTCTTTTATATTGATATAAAGAGGCTTTGCATTTTGTGCTGTTTCTATAGCGTCATTCCATGCTCCTTTTAAGATTTTCTTTCTCTTAGGTGGATCTACTGGACTTTCGCCAGTTAAATATTTATTTTCAATTTTGTTTAGAGGGTAGATTCGTGCAGTTACTGCTGTAACTAAAAATGTAATTACAAAAGTTGTCCAAAAGTATAGGTTCCAGTGGTCTGAAAGGTTTAAAGTATTTGAAATTATTAGTAGAAAGGCAACAGAAACTGTGGAAAAACCAGTCGCAATGATTGCTGCCTCTCTTTTTGTGTATACATTTTTGTTGTAAAGTTCATTTGTTACAAGCATTGCTAAGGAGTAGCCACCTGTAAAGGATACTACTGCGTCGATAGCAGATTTGCCAGGTGTTCTCCAAATTGGTCTCATTATTGGTTCCATAAATACTGCAACAAATTCCATTAGTCCATAATTAATTACAAAAGTAAGAAGGATTAAGGCAACCGGAATAATTAACCCAATAGGTACAACTAGAGAATTAAAAAGGAAAGGTATCATATCTTTTTCTAACAATCTTTCTGGACCAAAATTAAAAACTGCCATTAGTCCAACAAAAATACCTAGAAATTTGAAAGTTGAAAAAATAAATTCTACTTTAGATTTCTTGAAGCCACCTGTAAAGAAAGGAGCAAGTCCGCCCCAAAAAACTATGGCAAGTGTGTAGTAGGGAAGTATTGGACCAAGAAGGAATCGAAAGAGTTTAGTCAAGTGGTCAATAAGGACTGCATTGTTTCCGTTAATTGTTATTGGAACAAAATAACTAAATATTCCAATAAAAGAAAAGACTACAAATCTAAAAGTTGCTTGTTTTTTTGAAATTTTTACATTATTCATTTTGTTTCTCCTTTAAATAATTAATTGTAAGATAGGCTGTTAGACTTAAGCTTATCTTAAATACATCTTCATCAACTCTAAATTTTGGATTATGTTGGGGAGCATAATTTCCAGCGCCGATAGAAATATAACAAGCTGGTACAAGTTGAGAATAAAAACCAAAGTCTTCCGCTGCAAGTATAGGATTTTTCACTTCGTAGACATTTAATATTTTTTCGCTGTAATTGCATTTAAAATCATCGGCTAATGACGCAAAGTATTCTGTAAAATTTTTATCATTTATAACAGCAGGGTATCCATCAATGAATTTGATTTTTGAAGAAGCACCCATTGCCCTACAATGGTTATTTACAATTTTTTCTATTCTATCTTTAATCTCATTTTTTGACTTTAGGCTTGTAGCTCTAATCATTCCAGAAAGTTTTACTCCATCTGCAATAATATTTTCCGCTTTTCCACCACAAAATGTTCCTATTGTAATAGTTGCATTGTCAAAGGGACTTATAAATTTTGAAATTATTGTATTAATAGAAGTAACTATATTAGATCCAACTAGGATTGCATCAATACCTTCTTGAGGTTTTGCACTGTGAGAGCTCTTGCCTATAATTTCAATCTCAAAAAAATCTGTGTATGCAGTTTGTTCTCCAAAACCATAGGAAATATTGCCAATAGCTTCTGGAACTGTATGAAGACCAAATATTGCATCAACCTTTGGATTTTCTAGGGCACCATCTTCAATCATATACTTTCCACCTGCTCCAGTTTCTTCAGCGGGTTGAAAAATTAATTTTACTTTACCTGAAAATTCATTTTTTAATTCATTTAGTATAAATGCAGCTCCAAGTAGATTAGCCGCATGGACATCATGACCACAAGCATGCATTTTATTTTTTACAGTTGATTTGAATTCTAAGTTAGTATCTTCATCAATAGGGAGAGCATCTAATTCGCTCCTAAGTGCTAAAGTTTTTCCTGGCTTTCCAGAATCAATTACAGCCACTATACCTGTTTTAGCCATTTCTTTTATATCTGTTATGCCTAAAGACTCCAAGGACTTTTTTATAAGTTTTGAAGTTTCAAATTCTTCAAATCCCAATTCTGGATTTTTATGTATTTTTCTTCTAATTGAAATGACTTGGTCTATATACTTATCCCTAACCAATAATACCTTTTTTAGTAAATCATTCATTGTATCACTCCTTTAAAGCAATTATAAAAGCTTATAGCTACTATAATGTCAACAATAAAAATCCCCTGGATTAGAATTCCAGGGGTAAATGTTTATTGGACTAATATTTGTATTTCAGTAATATAATCCTTTGGATCTAAGGATAGTTTAATGTCGATAAGAGCAAGTTCAATTGAGAAACTCTTTATTGTTAAGCAATTTTCTTTTATAAAGGAAATTAATTTTTCGTAGCTTTTTCCAATGGTATCATAGTTTCCTTTATGGTAGATGGAAGCATAGGTACCCTTTGGAAATTCGATTAATTTGTCCCAAGATGATTCATACTGTAGCATAAATATTCCGCTGTAAGTTGAATAATTTTTATCTAACAAGTCTTCGTAGGATACAATTGTACCGAGATTTCTCACATCAAGTTCAGGTCTTTTTATTTTTTCAATATAAATATCCTTAATTAAATATTCTATATTTTCTGAGATGTTTTTGTGAGTAAACTTTTTATTAAGAAGATAAGCTCTTCTAGAATCAATGATTTTTATTTTAGGATACTTAATCTCATCACTTATGAAGGATGTATTTATATCAACAAGAGTTGATTTGATGGACTTATTTAAATCATCTAGTTCTTTAATTTTATCTTCTATTTTTTGTTTTCTAATTTCTAGAATTTTATAAAGATATCTTAATTCTTTTTTATCCTTGTATTCCTTTATACTTTTTAAGCTGACTCCAATATTTTTTAAATATAAAATTGTTCTAAGTTCTTGGAACTGACTTGAAGAGTAGACTCTGTAATTATTGCCTTCTCTGTAAAGTGGCGAAAATAATTTTATTTGGTCGTAATATCTAAGGGTTTGTGTAGATATATTGAAAATTTTAGACAATTCACCAATAGAGTAATTCATATTGCACCTACTTATAAGAAATTAATTGTATTTTTATTTTTTATTTTTACATCACGAAAAAATAATGTAGAAATTCTTGATGTTATTTTCTTTGTAATTTTAAGAGTTATATTTAAAATCCACATTTTAGATATTTTTGAACTAAAATTAACAAAAAAATTATTCCACTTAAATTTTTAAATAGCAAATAGACTTTTTCTTAATTGGAGTAATTTTCATCTTCGACATCTCATATGTATTATATCAGGTCAACTTCTTAGTTTCAGAAGTTTTTATTTTAATACTTTGTATGCTAAAATAAGGTTATGGAGGATTTATGAGTATATATAAAGGACTTAATAAATATAAAATTAGAATAATAGTTGTCATTTTGCTTACTTTTGGCAATGCTCTAGGGGAACTTTTTTTGCCAAGACTTATGAGTCTTGTAATTGACAAGGGCGTGGCTTATGGCGACACAAGTTATGTGCTAAAAATTGGTGCAGTCATGATTTTTGTTGTGATACTTACTGTTATGTGTAGAGCGTCTGCTGCCTATCATTCTTCAAAAACTACTATGGCTTTTTCACGCGACCTTAGATACAAACTTTTTAAAAAGATAAATTATCTCAGCTTTGATGATGTTGAACACTTTTCAATTTCATCACTTATCACAAGGACAACAGACGATGTAAATCAAGTTGAGCAAATGGTTTTAATGGGACTTAGACCACTAATCAGAGGTCCACTTATGTTTATTGGTGGACTTATTATGGCGCTTTCTACAAATGTGAAGCTTTCAATTGTGTTTCCCATTACTATTCCCTTTATTGCAATTGGAATCTTTTATGTTTTTAAACTAGGTCTTCCATATTTTCCAATATTGCAAAAAAGGCTTGACAGGTTAAATGAACTTTTTAGAAGAAGACTTACAGGTCTTAGAGTTATAAGAGCTTTTTCTAAGGACGAATATGAAGAAAATATTTTTGAAAATGCAAATAAATCTTATCAAGAGATGGCGGCTAAGGTAAATAAACTTCTTGTAAATGTTAGACCAATGCTTGGCACTATTTTAAATTTTGGAATTATTTTTGTGTTGTTTTTTGGTGCAAAATTAATTGACATTAGAAATTTAGGAATTGGTGAACTCATGGCTTTTATTCAGTATATTACACAAGTTTTATCCGCCATGATTATGATGAGTTTTCTATTAACGCTTTTGCCTAGAACTTTTGCCTCTATGGAGAGGATCAACGAAGTTTTGGATTATAATTCTACAAAAACTGGCGGCGAAAAAAATTTATCAGGTGAAATTTATGAGATTGAGGCAAAAAATTTGTCTTTTTCCTATCCCGATGCAAATTTAAAAGTTTTAAAGAATATAAATTTTAAGGTGAAAAGGGGCGAGACTCTCGGTATAATTGGCGGAACAGGTTCTGGAAAGTCAACTCTTTTAAGACTTTTGCTTCAATTTTATGAACCGGGCGATGGCGAACTTTTTATAAATGGAATAGACATTAAGAGCTTAAATAATTATGGAGTTAGGGATAAAATTTCATATGTGCCACAGGAAAATTTCTTTTTCTCAAAAACTGTTGCAGAAAATTTATCTTATGCAAAGGAAAATGCTGAAAAAGAAAAAATGCTCGCGGCAATAAAAAATTCTGATGCAGAGGAATTTTTGGGCGAAGACCCGTTGAATAAGGAAATTGCAAGAGGTGGAAAAAATCTTTCTGGTGGACAGCGACAGAGACTTGCAATAGCAAGAGCTCTTACTCGCGATGCGTCAATCTATATTTTTGACGACTCCTTTTCTGCGCTAGATTATAAAACTGATTATGAACTTAGACAAACTTTAAAGAAAAATTTAAGGGATAAAATTGTAATAGTAGTTGCACAAAGAGTTGCTACTATTTTAAATGCAGACAAAATTTTGGTATTGGAAGATGGAGAAGAGGTAGGCTATGGAAATCACAATATCTTAATGGAAACAAATGAAGTTTACAGAGAAATTGCGACTAGTCAGGGGCAAGCTTATGAAGAAAAATAACACAATTTTAAGAATAACTTCATATTTGAAAAATTATAAGGGCTTTTTATTTCTAGCTATTTTTCTAACTATTGGATCTTCTATTTTTGAAATAATTTCACCTAAATTAATGGGAAACATAACTACGCGAATTTTTGAAAATTTGAAAATGAATACAGCTATAGAATTCGATTATGTAATAAAAATTTGCATAATTATGGCTGCTGTCTATTTATTTCAAGGGGCCTTTGAATTTTTTAGGGGCAGGATTTTAGTTGACGTTACACAGGATTTAATAGCAAAATTTAGACGGGAAATTTCTGAAAAAGTTAAGTATATCCCAACATCATATTACGACAAAAATAAAACTGGCGACCTTTTATCTAGGATGACCAATGATGTTGAGACTCTTGGTAAGAATTTGCAACAGACGATTTCTTCAGTTTTATCTTCTATAGTTTTAATTATAGGAATTTTGGCTGTAATGATAAAAATTTCGCCAATTTTAACTTTGGTATTTTTATTTACTCTTCCCATGACTTATTTTTCTACAAAATTTATTTCTAGCAAATCTCAAGGATATTTTAGGAGAAAGTCAAGGGGCATAGGCTCTATGGTGAGTTTTGTCGAAGAAAACTTTTCTGGTTCTGAACTCATTAAGGCTTTTAATTATGAAAGCAGGGCTGAGAAGGAATTTTTAGAGATAAACGAAAATCTCTATGAAGTAAGTTATCGTGCATCTTTTATGACTGGCATTATGCTCCCTATTATGACTTTTATTTCAAATATTGGATATGTAATGCTTTCAATAGTTGGCGGGCTTTTAGTGCTATCTGGTAAGTTATTTGTGGGAGATATTCAAGCTGTGATTCAATATGTAAGAAGGCTTGCAAATCCCATTGAACAACTTGCGGAGATGGCGTCAATTTTTCAAGCATCTATTGCAGCTGCTGAAAGGGTTTTTGAATTTTTAGATCAAGAAGTTGAAGTTGAAATTGTAAAGGATGAAATAAAAAAACCTGTTGAGGACATTGAATTTAAAAATGTATATTTTTCCTACGATAAGGAGAAACCTGTAATAAACAATCTTAACCTAAAGGTTGAAAAAAATAGAACTGTCGCCATAGTGGGTTCTACTGGTGCAGGAAAGACTACTATTGTAAATCTTCTAATGAGGTTTTATGATATTGATAAGGGAAGTATTAAAATAAATGGAAAGGATATAAGAGATGTTTCAAGGGAAAACTTGCGCTCTCTTTTTGGAATGGTTCTTCAAGATTCGTGGTTGTTTCACGGAACAATTTATGAAAATATTTTGTATGGACGAGAGTATGCCACGCGAGATGAAGTTATTGATGCAGCAAAGAAGGCTTATTGTCACTCTTTTATCGAGAAACTGCCAAAGGGTTACGACACAGTTTTAAATGAAGAAGCGACAAATATTTCTCAAGGACAGCGACAACTTCTTACAATAGCAAGGGCTCTTTTGTCTGACCCGGAAATTTTAATTTTAGACGAGGCAACTTCATCTGTTGACACGAGAACAGAGGCGCTAATTCAAAAGGCGATGAAGAATCTTCTACACCATAGGACAAACTTTGTAATTGCACATAGATTATCGACAATTGTAAATTCAGATTTAATTTTAGTTTTAGACAAGGGAGATATTGTTGAAAAGGGTAGTCACAGTGATTTAATTGCAAAGGATGGAGTTTATGCAGAATTATACAATTCACAATTTAAGGACTAGGAGGTCATTATGAAAGATTTTATTTTTAATGTTAGTACGAAAATTCTTTTTGGAAAGGACCAAATGAAAAATTTGGCAAAGGAGATTAAAAATTATGGAAGCAGAGTTCTACTTTCCTATGGAGGAGGCTCTATTAAAAGAAGTGGACTTTACGACCAAATAATAAAAATTTTTGAAGAAAACAATATTTTCTATAAAGAACTTTCCGGCATAGAACCAAACCCAAGAGTTGAGTCAGCAAGAGAAGGCGTAAAAATCCTTAAAGAAAATAACTTGGATTTTATCTTGGCAGTTGGCGGTGGCTCTGTAATTGATTTATCAAAATTAGTTTCAGGGGCTGTATTTTTAGATTGCGACCCATGGGATATTGTGATCAGAAAGGCAAAAATTGAAAAGGCTCTCCCTATTGGCACTATTCTTACAATTGCGGCAACTGGTTCTGAAATGGATGCTGGTGGAGTTATTACAAATCCCGAAACTAAACAAAAACTTGCATTTGGGTCACCTTACACTCTTCCAAAATTTTCAATTTTAAATCCAGAAATAACTTATACAGTTAATGCAAAGCACACAGCTGCAGGTATCGCTGACATAATGAGTCACACAATGGAAAATTATTTCACATTAAAGGATGGCGCTTATATGCAAAATAGACTTGCTGAGGGAATTTTAAAGACTTGTATTCACTATGGACCAATAGCCATGGCAGAGCCAGAAAATTATGAAGCAAGAGCAAATATTATGTGGGCATCAAGTTGGGCGATAAATGGACTTTTATCAACTGGAAAATCTACACCTTGGTCAGTTCATCCAATGGAACACGAACTTTCTGCTTTTTATGATATTACTCACGGCATTGGACTTGCAATTTTGACACCAAGATTTTTAAATTACATTTTAAATGAAGACACAGTTGATATGATTAGAGATTTTGGGGTAAATGTCTTTGGAGTAAAGCCAAGCGACGACAAATTTAACGATGCAAAAAAAGCCATTGCTAAGATTCATGAATTTTTTGAACAAGACATGAATATTCCAATGACACTTGGCGAAGTGGGAATTGATGATAAAAAATTAGAAGAGATGGCGGAAGCAGCAGCAAGACACGCTGGTGGTTCAATAAAAGGTGTTGTTGAACTTAAAAAAGATGACATCTTAGAAATTTATAAAGCCTCACTTTAATTTGAATAAAAAGAAAATACAAATAAAAAAGAGCTATGATTTTTGTTTTCATAGCTCTTTAAAATTAAATTATGCTTCTACTGAATTTTCCCATAGTCCGTGGATATTGCAGTAGCTTAATGCGTAAACTTCTCCGCCCTTATTAGTTTTAACAGCAGTTTCAACACAAGGAACTGTAAAAATTTCGCCTTCGCCGTGAGCTTTAAATTCGTAAGAACCAACTTCAATTGGGAATTTTTCTCCTTCTGGTTTGAAGAATACTTTAATCCATGCAATGTGGTGTTCTAAAGTATTAGGATGTTCGATTTCTTCTCCAACAATAGCCTTAATCTTTAAAAGACCATCAGCCTTTTCTACGTGGATTACAGGAACGTGTTTTTCAGATTTAAAATCAGCAGTTTGTATTGTTTCAGTTAATTTCATTTTTATTACCCCCAAATTATATTTTTTTACTACATATAAATTAGTACCCTTTTTAAATTAATTAACTCATTAATTTTAAATAAAGAAAAAATTTTTTATATCTAGTATAATAAATGAGAGGTGTTAAATGGAAAAAATAAAATTAATCGCCACGACAAATATGGGCCTCGAAGCAGTTACTAAAAGAGAGTTAATTGACTTAGGCTACGAGGACTTAAAAGTTAGTGATGGAAAAATTGAAATAAATTGTGAACTAAAGGACATTGCAATTTTAAATTTAAAACTCAGGACGGCAGAGAGAGTTTTATTTTTAATTGATTCCTTTAGAGCAGAAACCTTTGAAGAACTTTTTGACAAGGTTTTTGAAATAAGATGGTGGGACTACATCGCTAAAGACGACAATTTTATCATTCAGGGAAGAAGTAGAAAGTCAAAATTATTTTCTATTTCCGATTGTCAAAGAATTACTGAAAAGGCAATAATCGAAAAATTAAAGATGAAATATAAAATATCTTGGTTTGAAAAAAGTGGTCCAAGAGTAAAAATTGAAGTTTCATTATTAAATGATATTGCAGAAATTACAATGGACACATCAGGCGATGGACTTCACAAGAGAGGTTATAGAGAAGTAAATTACAAAGCGCCACTTTCAGAAACTATTGCAGCAAGTCTTGTAAAATTAACCTTTTGGAACAAAGATAGAATTTTATCAGACCCCTTCTGTGGTTCAGGTACAATTCCAATTGAAGCTGCGATGATAGAAAAAAACATTGCGCCAGGACTTATGAGAAAATTTGACTTTGAAAATTTTGTATTTTTTGACCCAGATATATTTAAAGAAGAAAAGAAAAAATGTTACTCAGAAATAAAGTACGATGTAAAATTGGAAATTTTAGCTTCAGATGTATCTTATAAGGCAATTCAAATTGCAAAATCAAATGCAGAAATACTTGGACTTGATGAAGATATATCCTTTTTCCAAAAAGACATAAGAGATATTGACTTGCCAGACGATTATGGCGTAATAATAACCAATCCACCCTATGGAGAGAGAATTGGAAAAGAAGATGTGGAGGAGCTAAACAGTGAATTAGGTGAACTTGCAAAAACATTAAAGACTTGGTCCTTTTATATAATAACTGCAAATGAAAATTTTGAAAAAAATTTTGGCAGAAAAGCAGACAGAAATAGAAAATTATATAATGGTAGAATTAAAACTTATTATTACCAATATTATGGACCAAAGCCAAAAAGATAATTGTTTACTTAGTTTTAATTTGCTATACTGTAAACAATAATAGGGTGGTGAATATGGAAAATTATTTAGCTGAAGAAAGAAGTGACGACAAGGTTGACTTTCAAGTTCTAAATGCCATTGCAGACTTAGTGCGAGTTTTGGATTATAACGAAAAAGTGGTCTTTGTAAATAAGGCGATGGAGGACTTGCTTGGTTATGATAGCGACAAAAAAGTTTGTATTTTGGGCGAAGATCTCTTTGATCCAGAGATAACTAGGCGTGCACTTTTAAGCGGCGAAGTTATCCAAAGAGAAGAAAATATTGGCGGCATGGTTTTTTCTGTAAAATGTTCACCCATTACTAATAAAAAGGGAGAAATCCTAGGTGTAGTTGAAGTTTTTAGAAATGTAACTATGGCACGAAAGCTTCAAAAGGAAATTATCGAGAAAAACAGATTTATGACTAGCGAAACTATGGCAGCATCACTTATTCAGCGAACAGTTTTGCCAGAAAAGGGATTTATAAAAAATCTAAAGGTAAATTATATTTACAAACCATCCACTATTTTAAGCGGCGATATGTTTGACGTATTTGAAATTGACGATGAAAACATAGCAGTTTACATAGCTGATTCCGTTGGTCACGGTTTTGCCGCATCCATGGTAACAATGTTTATAAAATCTATGATAAGAACTTTAGACAAATTGACACTACTATCCCCTAAAAAAACATTAACAGAACTTTGTACAAGGTTCACCAGCCTTAGACTTGAGATAGAAAATTATTTTACTTGTTTCTATGGAGTTTACAACACAAAAAAGAAGAGAATTATTTTTTCCAACGCAGGTCATTTGCCTCTGCCAATAATGGTTCGTGATAGAGGATATATGAATTTAGAATCCAAGGGTTACCCTATCTCTAGATTTTTTGCAAAGCCAAATTATGAAGAAAAAGAGGTAAAACTTTATTCAGGCGATTACATTTTATTTATGACAGATGGAGTTGTGGAGGCTAGAAATTCAAAAAAAGAATCCTTTGGCTACGATAGAATTCACAATATTATTTTAGAAAATAACAGAGATGTGCTAGAAGTTTTAGACAGCGAGCTAGAGGAATTTAACGACGGAGAACAAACTGACGACATTTCCATGTTACTTATAAATGTTTGGTAAAATTTAATAAAAAAAGCTCACCAAATGATGAGCTAAGATTATGCACTATATTCAGGCAAATTTTCTTTTAGAGAAATTTTTGCCTGATTTTTTATTGCAGTTGAAAACAACATTATCAAGACCAAATAAACAATAGCTATAAATTTAAAAACAATTATTGAGCCTAAATTTTTAAAAATCAAATAAAATATAAAAGAATTAATAGCTATTACAGCCATGCTAAGTATTCCAAAAATAAATACTGTGAAATTTTTCTTAACAGCTTCTTGCGGATTTTCCCAATTGAGTTTAGGATATTTTATCCCAAAGAAAATTCCAAAGACTGAAGAAGCATAGGAGCCTAATGCGGCGCCAATTAACATTGACAAAATATATAGTGCATTAAATTTTGCAAGATATGATAAAAATATTATTATGGGAAGAGCTGATGCAAATTGAAAAATAGTTGAACCTAAAAGTCTTCCACTTACTTGATCCTCGTAGGATATTGGAAGTGTCTGCATAATATAAATATTTTTGCCCTCTCGAGTGATGCTTGTCAAAGATAGTGGCGTCATAAAAGCTGCGTAGAAAAATACAGCCAGCATAAAGGCAAAAAATAAATTAATTTTGTCAAAGCCATAATTTTCTATGTTGTCGAAGAAATTTTGAATAGTACTTATATTTTCCATTCTCTTAAAAATAGAAAATAATATTAAAATTGGAAGCATAAAGGAAGATGCAGCCAAATTAAAAAAGTAAACTGGCGTCTTTAAAACATTGATGACGTCTTTTTTTGCCAATGAAAGTACAATTGATGTATTTTTATTTTCTCTACTATGCCATACCCTTGAACTTTGTATATTTGTTTTTAAAACTCCGGCAATCATTATCTTTGATAGTGGAAAACTAAGCGCATACAAAATTATTGTCATTGCAATAAGTATAAAAAAGCTTAGAAAAAATGCGGGCAAATCACTCATTCCGTAAACTTTGTTCAATAAATGAACCTGTGGAAAGAATAGTTTTATAAAATGCAATAAATTATTTTCATTAATTATATTTGAATTTTCTGATCTAGTCATAATTTGTGGCAATAAGGTTGTACAAATAATTATTATGGAACCAAGGGCTTGCAACAAATTTTTTAAACCACCAACACCTGCGAAAGCCCTCATAAATAAAATTAAGATAATAGACAAAATTAAAATAGTGAAAATAATATTTGATAAATTCAAAAAGATAATTGAAAAAAATTTAAAAAAACTTAAATTCGCAAATCTTATTAAAGGAAAAACCATTGGAACAAAAATTATAAAGCTAATAACCAAGGAAGGAATTACAGAGCCCAAAATTTTTGAAAGATAAATATTATTTCGCCTAATTGGAAGGGGAAGAAGTATTTCCACATCTTTGGAATAATAAATTTTAGAGATAATATTTGCACTAGTAAAAATTATTACTCCAATGGAAACAAATCCAAAAAATGCCATTAGCACTGTATTTGACTCGCCATTTTTAGACATAGGGATTATTAAAGCAAGAATAAGCACAAAATATAAAAATCCAAGGTAGACAAATAAAAGTGCCAGTCCAAATATTGCCAAAGCTTTAAAAGAACCACCATTTTTTGATGGCTTTTTAAGAGGAGCAATGAGATTTAAGTAGATATCTTTTTTTAAAAGAGTTTTTAATTCTAAAAATTTGTCCATAAAATCACTCCGTAAGTTCCAAGAATATTTTTTCAAGACTTCCGCTATCTTTAGCAGCAGCCCTAATCTCTTCGAGAGTTCCCTCTGCAATTAATTTGCCCTTGTTTATAATTGCAATTTCATCACACATTTTTTCTGCAACTTCCATGACATGAGTAGAGAAGAAAACTGTGCCACCCTTTTCAGCAAATTCTCTCATAATATTTTTTAGTCTAAAGGAACTTTTTGCATCAAGTCCCACCATAGGTTCATCTAAAATTAAAAGTTTTGGCTCGTGAATAAGCGCACCAATTAAAACTATTTTTTGCCTCATTCCATGTGAGAGTGCGGAAATTGTTGCGTCTAAATTTTCCTCCATCTCAAAAATTTCTGCGTATTTTTTTATGTTTTCATTTCTCTTTTCTAGACTAAGGTTAAAGACATCGGCTATAAAATTTATATACTGTCTTGCAGTCATATTGTCGTAGATGTCGGGATTATCTGGGACGTAGGCAAAAAGTTTTTTTGAACCAATGGGATCTTCTAGAGTGTCAATGCCGTCAATTTTAATTTTTCCTTGATCCTGTTTTAACATGCCAACTATCATTTTAATTGTAGTAGTTTTGCCAGCGCCATTTGGACCTAAGAAACCATAGACTACACCATTAGGCACTTCTAAGTTTAGATTATCAACTGCAACCTTTGTTGCAAAATATTTCTTTAAATTTTCTATTTTAATCATTTTGCCTCCTTGCCTTTCTATCTTGAAAATTAATCTCCAAATTTAAATCAATATTATAATAAATTTATTGCAGTGTCAATTCTATTTTGAAAATAATCTAAATAGTCCTACGAAATAATTAAAAAATTTAACACTAAGCTAAATGAATAAGATTGATACTAGATAAAAATTATTATTTAGAAAAATAATAATTTATGCAGGAATAATATTTTCAAAATAATAGAAAAGGACCATGTATAAAAGATAAATATAATAAAGCCTTTGACTTTAGTTAAATTACTTGGTAATATAATAAAAAACAAAGTGAATTACATAAAACTTTTATGTTGATATTGGGGTGCGTTGTTTAATGAATAAAAAAGAAAAAAGTATTAGGATATTAAAACTTTTATTATTAGCTAATATATTGAGAATACCCTTAGCATTTATAAAAAGGGCTATTGAAATTAAAATTCATTCTCCTTTATTTACGGGGATAAGCTCATCCTTAATAATAACAATAAATATAATAGTAGTTTTAATAGCTGTTATTACAGCATTTGCAGAAGACTAAATATATTTACAAGAGTACAAGTATTTTGCGACTTGTACTCTTTTTAAATCTTCTATTTTAATCATATTGCCCATTGCCTTTATATATTCAAAATTTAATCAAAATTATAATAAATTTATTGCAGAGTGAATTATATTTTTAAAATAATCTAAGAAATTGAAATAGGAATAATTTATTAATTTATTCAAGCAATGTTACAAAATTATTAAATTTATTAAAATTTCATAAATTGGTAAAAATTTTTATTGACATTGGGTATAATAGCATTAAAGAAAATGTTTTTATATCATTTTAATTTATAACGAGGAGGAGAGTTTATGAAAAATAAGAAAGTGCTTAGTCTATTACTTGCAGGAGTAATGGTTACGGCAATTCCATTTAATGTATTTGCAGATACTGCAAATACTGAAGAGGGACAAGCAGGACCGAATATAGAAACAACAGTGCCTGCTGAAGAACCTGAAAAACTTGAAGTTAGTGAAGAAAAAGCTCCTGAAGCATTAAAAGCACCAGAGGGAGAATCTTTTACAGTTACTTTTAATTCAAATGAAGGAAGTGCAGTAGAAAATAAAACCATTAAAAGTGGAGGGACAATAGAGGAATCACCAACTACAACAAGAGAAGGCTATATTTTTAAGGGTTGGTACGATGGAGATACAGAAGTAAAATTCCCTTATACAGTTAATGATAACAAAACTTTAACAGCAAAATGGGCAGAAAAATTTACTGTTACTTTTAATTCAGATGGCGGAAGTGCAGTAACTTCTCAGATTGTTGAAAGTGGACAAAAAGCAAATGAACCAACAGCACCAACAAGAGAAGGCTATACTTTTAAAGGTTGGTATAATGGAACTACTAAATTTGATTTCAACACTGCTATTACAGAAAATAAAACTTTAACAGCAAAATGGGATGAAAAAGTTGTACCAGTTACAAAAGTTCTTTCTATCTCTGAAAGATATTATGACAATGGAAGATTTTACGGCAAGGTAACTGCAGATGGAGATGCAGTAAAGGGTGCCACTGTTAAATTATATGATTATGACGGAGACTACACAGGAAAATCTGATGTAACAGATGCCAATGGTTATTTCGATATCTATGTAGGCGATTACTATTATGGATATTATGATGATGATTATTATTATGACAGTGCAAAAGATAAATACTATTACTATGATTCCTATGGATATAAACAATATATAAACTATAATCCATACAGATATTGGAATGGCAGATACTATGATGGCAAATATTACAATGGAAGATATTATGGTGGATATCTTCTAGCAACTGATGATAATTACCAAACATCTTCTAAATATTATCTAAATGACGGAAGATATAGGGACGGATATTACAGAGATTATAGATATTATAGCAAATACGACAAAAAAGTTTATCCAACAGATATTTCAAGAACAAATTATTCAACTAGTGGATATCTAAAGGGATATAGCAAGGGAACTGTATATGTATATGACGACGGAACTTATCTTGGCAGCGATGTAATTGATTCAAAGGGTTACTTTAAAGTAACTTGGAATAGTCCATATATTTCTACTGGAAGAACTTTAGACTATTATGTAAATGGAACTTACAAAGCAGACAATGGATATTCAATTATTCCAACTGTTAACGCAGTTTCAGCTGGAGCAAAATATGTAAGAGGTAATGCAGGATTTAATGCAAGTGTAACTGTATACGATGCAAGTGGCAACACACTTGGAAGTACAACTGCAGGAAACACTGGAATATACAATGTAGTTTTAAATAGAGCATTAATAGCAGGAGAAACTATTAAAGTTGAATCTAAAGAAGCTGGCAAAGTTTCAAGAAGCACTGAATATAAAGTTGGCGGAGTAGCAGCTGTTTCCACAGAAAAAGTTAACCAACCTTCATATATCGCAGGTTTCCCAGATGGAACATTTAAACCATCTAAGGAAGTTACAAGAGCTGAAGCCGTTAGAATGTTTGTTAAACTTGTAAATAATGGAGCAGAACTTCCAAATAATCCAAAGACAAGTTTTAAAGACGCAAACAATGCATGGTACTCAGATGAAATCAACTACGCAGTTTCTAAGGGATTTATCAAAGGTTATTCTGATAACACATTTAAACCAAATCAAGCAATCACAAGAGCAGAATTTGCACAAATGATTTCTGTATTTGTTAAAGACGGTTATCCAGGAACTGGATCATTTAAAGACGTAAAAGGTCACTGGGCATCTGATGCAATCAATGAACTTTACGGAAACAAAAACATCAAAGGTTACTCTGATGGAACATTTAAACCAGATCAAAAACTTACAAGAGCAGAAGCTGTAACAATTTTAAACTCTGTATTTGGCAGAAATACTAAATCAACTTCTTTCACAAATGTTAGTGAAAGCGGATTAAAGAAATTTACAGATGTACCAAAGAGCCACTGGGCATATTATGAAATCCTAGATGCTTCTAATGGACACAATGCAGCTAAAACTGAAAGCTCAGACGAAGTAAGTGTATGGCAATAAGTTAAAACTTAATTTAAAACTTAATAATAAAGCGGCAGGAAATATCTTGCCGCTCTTTTTTTGTCTTAATTATATTTAGCTAGATAATACAAAGTTAAATTTAATTATTTTAT
>NZ_JBNPOJ010000024.1:0-21868 GCF_050315115.1 Peptoniphilus sp. SGI.035 | reverse complement strand
GATAACGAAAAAGTAACAAAAGAAATCCCAGCAAAAGCTATCTACAAAGATAAAACAAAAGAATTTAAAGAATGGGATAGCACAGTTCCAACAGAAGGCGAAGTAGTATCACAAGAATTTGATGCAATATACAAAGCAAAAGCATTGCCACCAGTAACACCAGTGGATCCAGAAATAGTAGGACCAGTAAATTCAAGTGTAAAACCAAATCCAGATCCAAATAAATACTGGACAGTAAAATTCGAAACAGCAGACGCAAGCAAGGGAACAGTAGCAGAAGCAAATACAGTATATGTATTAAAGACAGCAAACAAAACATTAGCAGATATTACAGCACCAGCTACAACACCAGCAAAGGGATACGAATTTGAAAAGTGGACACCAGCATTAGATAGCAAGACAGCAATAGACAAAGACATAACAGTAAATGCAAACTTCAAAGAAAAAGCTGGAACGAAACCAGTAACACCAGGAACAAAACCAGTAACACCTGGTACAACACCTAGCACAAGTCTTGATGACGAGATAGATGTTACTAATAAAAAATCTGTCCTTCCAATTAACGAAGATCAAGGTACAGGCGTAATTATTAAGAACACTGACAATATAAAAGTTGTTGGAAAAGATGAAGATCGCAAGAATATTCCAAGTGTAATAAATGGAAAAGGTGAAATTGTTGTTAATCCAGGCAGCAATGTTGACGGACCAATTATCATAACAGTTACTGATACAAAAACAAAAGAGTCTGAAGACATTGTTATTAGCGTAATAGGACACACATCTGGAAGAGATGATAACTCAGATGAATATTGGTATACACCGTGGTTGCCAAGACATTCAGATTCAACATCAACAACAAAAGTAACAACAAACACAACAAAAAAACCAAGTATAATAAATGCAGCTAATAAATCTAATTCAACAAAATTAGAAGTAAGATTAGTAATTGGTCCTAAGACAATGAGAAAATCAATAGACGGTGTAGAAGAAAATATAAATATTGACGTTGCACCATTTATTGAAAAAGGCAGAACAATGTTGCCAATTAGATTTGTAGCAGAAGCCTTAGGATTTAATGTTCAATGGGATAATGAAAACAGAACAGTAATCCTAATAGACAAAGAAAATGTAGTAAAAATACCAGTAGATACAAAGGAAATAATAGTAAATGGAAAAGTTTACGAAAGTGATGTAAAACCAGTCATAAAAAACGACAGAACAATGTTACCAATAGCAAATATAGCTAGAGCATTGGGATTAAAAGATGGCAAGGATATCATCTGGAATGGAACTACAAAAGAAGTTGTCATAACAAGAGAAATTGCTAAATAATATTAGCGACAATTAAAAAGGGAACTGAGCTTAATGCTTGGTTCCTTTTTGCATATAATGGTAATTTTGTTGCTTGAGAGTAAAATCCATAATAGATAAAAAGGACATTTAATAATGGATGCAAATTTTTTATTTTATCACTATAAAGGCGATGAGTTTTCAAAAATTATTTTAAGCAAATTAATTTTAAACTCTTTTAGTTTTGGAGTAGATAATAATTTAGATACGAAAATTCAAAATAAAAAATTGAACTTTGGATACTTATTGCAAGTTTAGAGGAAATTAAGATTTTTATTTGCTGATTCTACACTTTAGTCTATATTTGATGTATAATATGTAAAACTAAAGGGAGGATATTATGAAGAAGTTCAAAAGAATTTTAGTAGCAAATCGTGGCGAAATTGCAATTAGAATATTTAGAGCGGCTAGAGAAATGGGGATTCGCTCAGTTGCAATATATTCTGAAGAAGATAAGCTTGCACTTTTTAGGACTAAGGCTGATGAATCTTATCTCATTGGAAAGGGAAAGTCACCTCTTGATGCCTATCTTGACATCGACGAGATAATTAGTCTTGCAAAGAAAAAGGGTGTAGATGCAATTCACCCTGGATATGGATTTTTGTCTGAAAATCCTGAATTTGCTAGAAAATGTGAAGAAGAAGGAATTACTTTTATTGGTCCAAGTTCAGAAGTAATGGAAAAACTTGGAGACAAGATAACTTCAAAAATTGTGGCAAAGGAAGCTGGAGTTGCAACTATTCCCGGTATTGAAAGACCAATAAAAAATGAGGAAGAGGCAATTTTATTTGCAAAATCTTGCGGATATCCTGTAATGATAAAAGCTGCTGCTGGTGGTGGCGGTAGAGGAATGAGAATTGCTGAAAGTGAAGATGAACTTTTGGAAAAATTTGAATCTGCAAAGGATGAGGCAAAAAAAGCTTTTGGCGACGATTCGATGTTCATAGAAAAATATCTTCACAAGCCAAAACATATTGAAGTACAAATTTTAGGCGATGAATATGGAAATATTGTTCACTTATATGAAAGAGACTGCTCAATTCAAAGACGTCATCAAAAAGTAATTGAGTATACTCCAGCTTTTTCGCTACCAAAAGCACTTAGAGAGGAAATTTGTGAAGATGCCTTAAAAATTGCTAGATCAATTGGTTATTCTAATGCAGGAACTGTGGAATTTTTAGTGGATTCAAAGGGCGATCACTTCTTCATCGAAGTCAACCCAAGAGTTCAAGTTGAACATACAGTTACAGAAATGTGTACTGACATCGACATTGTGCAGTCACAAATTTTAATAGCCATGGGATACAGGCTTGACAGCGAAGAAATTGGAATAAAAGGTCAAGATTCAATTGAACACAGAGGTTTTTCTATTCAATGTCGTGTTACAACAGAAGATCCACTAAATAATTTTATGCCAGACACGGGACAAATTAACTTATATAGATCATCATCTGGATTTGGAGTAAGACTTGACGGTGGCAACGGGTTCACTGGTGCAGTCATCTCTCCTTATTACGATTCACTTCTTGTAAAAGTCATTACTGAAGCAAGAACTTGGAAGGATACAATTAGAAAGGCAAAGAGATCTTTATCTGAGTTAAAAGTTGGCGGAGTAAAGACAAATATTGGATTTTTGTTAAATGTTTTAAATACAAAAGAATTTCAAGAAGGAATTTGTGACACAGGTTTTATCGAAGAGCATCCAGAACTTTTTGAAATAAAATCTTCAAAGGACAAGGAACTAAGGCTTATGAAGATTATTGGCGAAAGAGTTGTAAATGACAGCAAAACTTTGGAAAAGAACTTTGATGTGCCACAAGTGCCAGAATTTGAAAAGAAAAATTTTGAAGGTTACAAGCAACTTTTTGACAAGCTTGGTGGAGAAAAATTAAAGGAACATATTTTAAGTGAGAAAAAACTTCTTTTAACTGATACAACTATGCGTGATGCTCATCAATCACTTATGGCGACTAGAATGAGGACTATTGACCTTGTGAAGATTGCTGAGGCATTAAACTACAATATGGACAAATTATTTTCTGTGGAAATGTGGGGTGGAGCAACTTTTGACGTTGCGTACAGATTTTTACACGAAGATCCATGGGAAAGATTAAAAATCCTACGTGAAAAAATGCCAAATATGCTTTTACAAATGCTAATTCGTGGCAATAATACTGTTGGCTACAAAAATTATCCTGACAATGTAGTAGTTAAATTTATAAAGCAATCTTCAAAAAATGGAATTGATTTATTTAGAATTTTTGATTCTCTTAACTGGCTACCAGGTATGCAACTTTCTATTGACGAAGTTCTTAAAAATGAAAAAATCGTAGAAGCAACTATGTGCTATACAGGCGATATCTTAGATGAATATAGAGATAAGTATTCTATAAAATATTATGTGGACTTTGCAAAGAAGCTTGAAAAAACTGGAGCACATATAATTGGCATAAAGGATATGTCTGGACTACTAAAGCCTTATGCAGCTAAGAAATTAATAAAAAATTTAAAGGAAGAAATTGGATTGCCAATTCATCTTCACACTCACGACACTACTGGCAATGGCGTTGCAACAATTTTGCAAGCAACTGAAGCTGGTGTCGACATCGTGGACACAGCAGTAAACTCAATGAGTGGACTTACTTCACAGCCTGCTCTAAATTCTGTTGTAGCTGCTCTTAAAAACACTGACAGAGACACAGAAATTGATTTGGACAAAGCTGAAGATATTTCAAAATATTGGGCAGCAGTAAGACCTGTTTATGCAAATTTTGAATCTGATTTAAAATCTGGAACTACAGAAATTTATAAATATGAAATTCCTGGTGGACAATATTCAAACTTAAAACCACAAGTTGAAAGTTTTGGACTTGGTCATAAATTTAAAGATGTAAAGGAAATGTATAAGCGTGTAAATGAAATGGTAGGCGATATTGTAAAGGTTACTCCTTCATCAAAAATGGTTGGCGATTTTGCAATTTTCATGGTACAAAATGACCTTACTCCAGAAAATATTTTGGAAAAGGGCAAGAACCTAGACTATCCAGATTCTGTCATGACTTATTTTAGAGGAATGATGGGGCAACCTTATGGTGGTTTTCCAGAAAAATTACAAAAGATGATATTAAAAGGAGAAAAACCAATTACAGTTCGTCCTGGCGAACTTTTGGAAGATGAAGACTTTGATAAAATCAAAAAGCATTTAGAAGAAAAGGGAATAGAGCCAAGTGAGGAAGATTTAATTTCTTCTGCACTTTATCCAAAAGTATTTGACGATTACATCGACTATATAAAAGAAAATGGCGAAGTTACAAAGATTGGTTCAGATGTATTTTTCCATGGACTAATGGAGGGCGAAAGTACAGAAATTTCCATTGAAGAAGGCAAAACTTTAATCGTAACATTAATTGAAGTTGGAAAACTTTTGGACAATGGTACAAGAAATTTAACTTTTGAAATAAATGGCTCAAGAAGAACTATTAACATCAAGGATGAAACTGTTAAGGACAAAGAAAATTTTGGAGAAGAAAAAATTTATGCCGATCCAAAAAATGAAAAGGAAGTTGGTTCTTCTATTCCAGGTAAAATTGTAAAAGTCTTGGTAAAAGAAGGCGATGAAATTAAAAAGGGCGACAAATTATTTATCGCAGAAGCCATGAAGATGGAAACAAATATTGTTGCTAATATCGACGGGAAAGTAGCCAATGTTTTTGTAAGAGAAGGCGATATGGTAGAAAGTGGAGAGTTGCTCTTGTCCTTTGAATAAAATATTTCTTCTTGGGTAAAATACTAAACAGAATTAATTTATTTAATGCCACAAAGGAAGTGTAAAATGAAGAGACTTTATAGATCTAGAGATGATGCGATGTTCGCAGGAGTGTGCGGTGGCATAGCAAAATATTTGGGTATTGACTCAACGATAGTAAGAATTGTTACCTTTTTATTTATTGTGCCAGGCGGGCTTAGTATTTGGGTTTACATTGCTCTTGCAATTATTATTCCGCTAGAACCTCGTGAAAATGTAATTGACGAAAGTTATGGAGAAAAATTCAGCGAACCAAAGACAGATTCATATGAAGAAAGTTACAGAAATATATATGAGGAACAAAAGAAAAAATCTGATGAAGATTTTTATTAAGAGAGACCTTTAGGAGAGACCTTCGGGTCTCTTTTTCTTTTTGCAAAATACTATTGGTTTTATTTTAAAAAGTTTTTATAATAGCATATTACATTAAATTCTTTACTAACATCTGTATTAACATCTGTAATAACATCAACATAAAAATCTGTATTAACATCTGTATAAATATCTGTATTTATTTCTGTATTTAATTGCAAATTATTGATACAATAATCACGAGGTGTTTTAATTGATTACTCTTGAAGGAATTGTGGAGAGAATTATTTTTAGAAATGAAGAAAATGGATACACTGTTGCAAAAATTAATTCAACAGATGGAGATCTTGTAATAGTTGGCTCTGCTACTATTTTAAAAACAAATTTAAAATATAAATTCACGGGAGATTTTACATATCACAACAAATACGGAGAGCAGTTTGCCTTTATAGATATGGAAGAAATTATGCCAGAAGGCGAAGCTGCAATAATAAGTTATCTTTCAAGCTCAATGATACCTCATGTCGGTGAAAAAATGGCAGAGCGAATCGTAAATAAATTTAAGGATGAAACTTTGGATGTAATTGAAAAAAATCCAGAAAGACTTTTATCTGTGGAGGGCATTGGCAAGAAAAAATATAAGGACATAAAGGAAGCGTTAGACAGACAATATGCAATGCGCAAAATTTTTCTCTATTTTTCTAAGTATAACTTGCCGGCATCTATAATTTTAAAAATTTACAAGGAATATGGCGACGAGTCCATAGAAATTGTTATGAGAAATCCCTACGATTTAATTGGAAGAGTGAGGGGCATTGGATTTAAAAAGGCTGATGAAATTGCAGAGAGTATTGGTGTAAAAAAGGATTCTGATTTTAGGAAGATTGCGGGGTTAAAGTATGCTCTCATGCTTGCAAATAGAGATGGACACACTTATTTGCCCTTAGACAAATTAATTAGAGCTTCAGAAAATATTTTAGGTTTAAAGTTTGAAAATACAGACGAAATTGCAAAGACATTAACTCTTGAGAAAAACTTTTTCGTGGAAAGAGATGGCGAAAATTACAACTGTTATATTGCGAGATATCTTGCCGCAGAAAATTATGTTGCGGGAAAATTAAAGGACTTAAATATTTCCTTTGAAGAAGAAATTGACATAGATAAAAAAATTATTGAGACAGAGAGGTTTAGAGAAATTGAACTTTCGAAGACGCAAAGAAAGGCCGTTAAAGAGGCTATAAATAGAGGAGTTTTTGTAATAACTGGTGGGCCTGGAACAGGCAAGACCACGACTCTAAAAGTGTTAATCGACATCTTTGAATCCATGGGCAAAGTCATTAAACTTGCAGCTCCAACGGGACGTGCAGCAAAGAGAATGAAGGAACAGACAGGACGAGATGCTTTTACTATTCACAAGCTACTTGAAATTGGATTTGCAGGAGACATAGGATTTTCAAATATTGAAGAGCTTGAGTGCGATGTGCTAATCCTCGATGAAGTGTCCATGGTTGATATTATTTTAATGGAAACTTTGTTAAAATCAATTGAGAGTCCCACTAGACTTATTTTAGTTGGCGACAAGGATCAACTTCCATCTGTGGGTGCAGGAAATGTTTTAGCGGATATTTTAAAATCTGGCATAATTGAATCTGTGAACTTAGAGGAAATTTTTAGACAATCAGAACAATCCATGATAGTAAAAAATGCCCACTTAATAAATAAGGGAGAGATGCCAATTTTAAATGAGGGCGACTTTTTTATGATTTCTGAAAGAGGAGAGATGAAGGGTCTGGAAATTATTAAAGACCTAGTAAAGACTAGGCTTCCCAACTATTTTAATGTAAGTGAAGCAGATGTGCAGGTGTTAACTCCAACTAAAAAGGGAAATCACGGCACAATTAACTTAAATAAAGTGCTTCAAGACCACTTAAATAATAGCGAAGAATTTATAGAAATTCTCGGGAAAAAATTCAAGGTTGGCGACAGAGTTCTTCAGACAAAAAATAATTATGAACTTGAGACAAGAGTGGAAAATGAGTTTTATCAAGATATACAAAAAGGCGTTTTTAATGGCGACTTAGGCTATATTTCGAAAATTGACAAGGAAAACAAAAAAGTAACAGTAATTTTTGACGATGTGAGAAGCGTGGAATATAATTCTGACAATTTAGATGAATTGGCACTTGCCTATGCCATGACTATTCACAAATCTCAGGGGAGTGAGTTTCCAGTAGTTGTAATTCCTCTTTATCGAGCGGCACCAATGCTACTTACGAGGAATTTAATTTACACGGCAATTACTAGAGCGTCAAAGGCGGTTGTCCTTGTGGGCATGAGTGAATATTTAGTAAAAATGATTGAAAACAATAAAACTGTGAAGAGATATTCCAATTTGGCAAAAAAATTGAGGAGACAAAATGAAATTATTGGAAAATAATTGTCCTATTTGTGGGAAAATTGTAAATAATTATGGACTTTGCAGTGATTGTTTTGATTTAATCAATAAAGACCCAGTATTTTATTATAATATTGATGGTTTAGAGGATTTAATTGTATCTTCAACTTATTCTGGAATAATGAGGAAGCTTATAATTGACTTTAAGTTCAATGGAAAGCTGGCATATGGAGAAATTATTTCTGAAATTATGATAGAAAAGCTTTTGGAGAAAAATTTAAGTAGTGAAGTCTTGACTTATGTACCTATGTATAAATATAAGGAAAGAGAAAGGGGCTATAATCAATCTAAAATATTGGCGGAAGATGTTGCAAAAAAGTTAGATTTAAAATGTGAGGATGTCTTCGAGAAAGCAATAGATACAAAATTTCAAGTTGGTTTAAAAAAACATGAACGTGAAGAAAATTTAAAAGATTCCTTTAAAGTTATAAAAATTCCAGAAGAAATTATTATTGTAGATGACGTAATCACTACGGGTACTACAATAAGGGAACTTACAAAAATCGCCAAGGATTCAGGCGTAAAAAAAGTGACTGCACTTATTGCAGCCACAGAAATTGCTTAGTTATTAAAATTTTTAAATATGGAATCATGTCTTGGCCAATGATTTAAAGATTTAAAGTTTTTCATTGAGTAGAGGGTAGAATTTATCTCTGCGCCAATTAATATAATTATGGAAAGCAAATATAGCCAAACCAAAAATATAATGATACCGCCAAGGGAGCCGTAGGTTATGGAGTATTTACCAAAGTTTGTTACATAAAAACCAAATACAATGGAGGCTATTATTACACCAATTGTAGAAAAAATTGCACCTGGAAGGACACCCTTAAAGGTAACCATATTTTCACTGCTCTTAGATGGTGAAAACTTATATAATAGGACAAAGGTAATTAACATATATAAAATAGGTATTGCGTTTTTTGCTATTCGCCACATTTTGTCAAAAAATTCATTTTTAATGCCGAGATAATTTGTAACATTTACATAAATAATCTCGCCAAAGATTTGAGTAAATATCAAAAGAAAAAACATTGTAATAAGTGCTATTGTAAAAAATAGTGCAAGGAGTCTTAGTTTAATAAAACCTCTTTTTTCAGCAAAGCCATAGGATAAATTTATAATATTTATTAGCTTAAAAACTGCAGTGGACGCAGTGAAAAGACCTACTACAAAGGAAATTGTGAAAAAAGATCCTGAAGATGAATTTTGAATTTCAATTAAAAAATTTGACACAATATTTTGTATGTCAGTTGGCAAAACTTTTATCAGTGAAAAAATATAATCTGGATTTAATATTCCTGAAAAATTAATTGCGTTAATCAGGGAAATTAAAAATGGAAAAATTGATAAAACCAAAAAATATGAGAGACTTCCTCCATAGGAAAAAGTGTCGTGATTTATTATTCTGTATATTAATTTGTCAAAGAAAGTAAAGACTTTATTGTCTTTAACTTTATCTATGTAATTATTTAAGAATTTCATAAAACACCTCTTATGTATTATATATTAATTTTTTTGTGATAACAATTCATTACATGATAAAATAGAGTAAAGGATGATGATTATGGATTACAACATATTAGTTTGCGACGATGAGAGAGATATCTTAAATGCAATAGAAATTTATTTAAAGGCAGAGGGCTACACAGTTTTTACTGCTGAAGATGGAGCAACAGCTCTTGAAATCGTAGAAAAAAATGAAATACACCTTGCTATAATAGACATAATGATGCCAGTGATGGATGGCATTACACTTATTATGAAAATGCGTGAGATTACAAATATTCCAATTATTGTGCTTTCAGCTAAAAGTGAAGTTACAGATAAAATTGTTGGCTTAAATGTAGGTGCAGATGATTATATAACTAAACCTTTTAATGCAGTGGAACTTACTGCAAGGGTAAATTCTCTCATAAGGAGATATTTTTCTCTTGGTGCATCAGATATAAAGACGGGAGATTTAAAAATTGGCAGAGTTAGCATTTCTGACGAGTTTAAGGAAGTTAGAGTGGAAGACGAGGTTGTAAGCTTAACTCCCTATGAGTACAAAATTTTATATCTCTTGGTAAAAAATCCTGGAAGAGTTTTTTCTTCCAATGAAATTTATGAAAGAGTTTGGGAAGATGAAGCAATTGATGTCAGAAAAATTATTTCAGTACATATTTCTCATCTTCGCGACAAGGTGGAGATAAACCCAAGAAAACCGGATTTAATTAAATCAGTGTATGGCATGGGATATAAAATTGAGGCAAAGTGATGTTTTCTGATATAAGAGAATATATTAAGGATATTTTTATAAATATTTCAGATAATTTTTTTGTGGAAAATATTTTTGCATCTTGTGTAATTATTTTTGAACTTTTTAACATAAACAAGCACTTCATTATATCTTGGGTTGTTACACTTTTAATTATAATTTTAAAAATTAAGAGGAAAAAACTTGTAGACACTTGTTTCACATACAATCTTTTTAAATATAGGCATTTTAAAAATTTTAGGCTCTTTGGAACCTTAAATGTGACATTATTTATTCTATATATTTTATTTTATAGTCTTTTAACAAAGGGAATAGTCCTTTTAAATGTTCTTCTCTTTATGATCCTTAGAGCAATTTTTACTGTGGAAATTCAGTTTGCACAAAATACCTTATCCATTGAACTAGTGGAGTCAATACTCTATGGATATGATTTTGTAATTCCAGAACCTTTTGAAAATGAATATTTGGAAAAAATCACGGTTTTAATGGAAGATTTTAAAAAGAGGGATAGAAAGAGATTGGAAGAAAACTTTAGGTCTGAGAAATTAAAGGTGGAACTCATAACAAATATTTCTCACGACTTGAAGACGCCTCTTACTTCAATAATAAATTATGCAGATCTTTTGTCCAAGAAAGATGAATTTGATGACGAAGCTAGAAAATTTGTGAGCGTATTAAAGAGAAATTCAACAAGACTTAAGGATTTAATTGTTGATTTAATTTTTGCTTCAAAAACTAGCACGAGGAATGTTTCTGTAGAAAGGTCTTTAGTGGAACTTAATGAAATGATTTTGCAAATTTACGGAGACTATGACTCCCTTTTTAAGCAGAATGACTTAGATTTTTTGTACAATTCCACAAGTGATGAAATTTTAATTTATACAGATGTCAATTTATTTGCAAGAATTATTGAAAATCTTTTGTCAAATGCTGCGAAATATTCAAGACAGGGCACAAAGGTACTTGCAGGTGTAATCGAAAGACAGTCCACTGTTGAATTTTATATAAAAAATATTATTGGCGAAAAATTAAATAGGAATAGCGACGAACTTTTTGAAGAACTTTTAAAGGCAGATAGGTCGAGACATTCTGAAGGGTCGGGGCTTGGTTTAAATATAGTAAAAAATCTTTCTGAAATACTTGGAGGAGATGTAAAAATTTCAATTCACGGTCAGTGGTTTGATGTTCATCTACTACTTTTAAAGGATTCAGAGTGATTATATTTTATTGACAAAGAATAGTTTTTGAAATAAAATAAAAAGAAACCACAGGTTTTTCATAATGGCAATTTTAATTAATTGCCATTTTTTTATTTTCAGGACTTTTATGGGAGGAAACTATGATTGAAAAATTCGGTATAAAAAGTTTTAACAAGAAAAAGATGAAGGACTCGCTACCATATCCAATTTATTTAAAGTGGAAGGACGCACTTAGAAATGAAAAGGACTTAGATAGAGAGACTGCAGATGCTATTGCACACGCAATGAAGGACTGGGCTCTTGCAAATGGCGCAACTCACTTTGCTCATTGGTTTTTGCCATTAAGTGGGCACACTGCAAAAAAACACGAGGCATTTATTTCTAGAACTTCTGACGGTGAACCAATAAATAGATTTTCTGGAAAGGAACTTGTCAAGGGAGAACCTGATGCATCTTCTTTCCCAAGTGGAGGAATGAGGTCTACCTTTGAAGCAAGGGGATATACTTATTGGGACCTTACTGCAAATTCTTTTATAATTGGAAATGTACTCTATATTCCAACTATTTTTATGTCATACAAGGGCGAAAAATTAGACAAGAGAGGACCTCTCATTGATTCTACAAAGATTTTAAGCAATGAAGGCGTAAAAATTGTAAATTTATTTCACAAAGATGAGTATGCCTATAGGATGAGAGTGAAAGTTGGTCTTGAACAAGAATTTTTCTTAGTGGATAAAGAAATTTATAATAAGAGAAGTGACCTAAAAAATATTGGAAGAACTATTGTTGGAGCTCCTTCTCCAAAGGGACAAGAATTATCCGATCACTATTTTGGTCAAATTCCCGCTAGAGTTGAAAAATTTTATAAGGATGTGGACGAAAAACTTTATGACCTTGGAATTTATTCTGAAGCAGAGCACAATGAAGTTGCACCTAATCAATTTGAAATGGCAATTTTATTTGAAAATGTAAATGTTGCAATTGACGATAACCAACTTCTTATGAATATTTTAAAAGAAACTGCCTTAGAAAATAATTTAGTGTGCCTTTTCCACGAAAAGCCTTTTGCCACTGTAAATGGTTCTGGAAAACACAATAATTATTCCATTGTTACAAATTATGGATTAAATGTATTTGAACCAGGTGAAGACCCTTATAATAATAATATTTTCCTATTATTTGTGGCAGCGCTTATAGAAGCAATTGATAAATATCAAAGCCTTTTAAGGGTGAGTGCTTCCTCAACTTCTAATGATTTTAGGCTTGGTGCAGATGAAGCTCCTCCTGCCATAGTTTCACTATTTTTGGGAAGTGATTTAGAAGAACTTTTTAGAGACATAAAAGAAGAAATTGAATATAAAAAAGAAAATAAAAATATTTTTAGTGGCTATAATCTTTTAAGTGTTCCAAAGGATTCTAGCGATAGAAATAGAACTGCTGCTGTTGCCTTTACTGGAAATAAATTTGAATTTAGAATGCTTGGATCATCAAAGACTGGTTCCGATTTGAATATTGCATTAAATTGTGCCATTGCTGATTCCTTGTCAAAAATCTATGAAAAACTTGAACCCTATAAAGATGATTACAATAAATTAAGAGAAGCTGTCCTTAAGACTATAAAGGAAATTATGGAAGAGCACGACAGAGTTATTTGTGATGGAGACAATTATTCTGATGAGTGGAGAGAAGAGGCAAAGAGAAGAGGACTTGCTAATCACAAGACTTATTTTGATGCCTTAGTAGCCTTAAAGGATTTTGATTTTACAGATATTTTCTTAAAAAGAGAAATTTACACAGAAAAAGAAATAAAGGCAAGCTACGAAGTAAACATAGAAGAAGTTGTGATTTATCATACTTTAGAGGCTAAGACTATGATGTCCATGATTGAAAAAGACATTGTCCCAATGGGTATTGCCGAGTTAAAAGGTTTGTCAGAAGTTTTGAAATTTAAAAACAATGAAATGCTTTCTGATAAGTATGATAAAATAGATAAGATGATTACAAAGTTAATTAAATGTGAAAAGGAAATAGAAACTTTGCTTTCACATTCAAAGGAAATAGATGACATCTACAAAAAGGCGGAGTATGTTGAAAGAAATATTGCAACAAAACTTCTTGCCACGAGAAAAGTTGCAGACGAAATGGAAAAATTGATTTCAAGGAAAAATATTACGCTGCCATCTTATGAAGATATCTTTAATTCACTAAGCTAGGAGGAATTATGACTAAATTTATATTTGTTACAGGTGGGGTTGTTTCAGGAATTGGCAAGGGGATTTCTGCTGCAAGCATTGGAAGACTTTTAAAAGACAGAGGACTTTCGGTATTTATGCAAAAGTTCGACCCTTATCTAAATGTTGATCCGGGAACTATGAGTCCCTATCAACATGGAGAAGTTTTCGTAACTAAGGATGGTGCGGAAACTGACCTAGACCTTGGACATTACGAAAGATTTATTGATGAAGAGCTAACTAAGGGTGCGTCAATTACAACTGGTAAAGTTTATTCGACAGTTATTGAAAAGGAAAGACGTGGCGATTATGACGGAGCAACTGTTCAAGTAATTCCACACATAACAAATGAAATTAAAAATGCAGTATATAAAGCGGCAAAGGAATCAAAGGCTGATATTGTAATTACAGAAATTGGTGGGACTGTTGGCGATATTGAATCCCTTCCATTTTTAGAAGCGATAAGACAAATTCACTCTGAAAATAATAAGTCCGATGTTTTATTTGTCCACGCAGTTCTTGTTCCGAATATTCCGGGTTCAGATGAGCTTAAAACTAAACCGACACAACATTCTTTCAAGGAACTTATGAGTAATGGAATAAAAACAGATGTAATAATTGTAAGATCAAATGGCATTGTTACAAAAGATCTTAGAGAGAAAATCTCACTATTTTGTGATGTTCCGGTGGAAGCAGTCATTCAATCAACTAATGTAGATTTAATTTATGAAGTTCCCCTAGTTTTCCACGAACAGCATCTAGATGATTACATTTTAAAGGAACTTGAACTTGAAGACAGACCAGCGTCAAAGGGCAAGTGGAAAGAAATGGTCGACAGATTTAAAGATGTCAAGGGGGAAGTTAAAATTGGACTTGTAGGAAAATATGTAAGTCTTCACGATGCCTATTTGTCTGTTATCCAAGCGCTAACTGATGCAGGTTGTGAAAATGGATATAAAGTAAATATCAAGTGGATTAATTCTGAAGAAATTGAAAAAGATGCAAGTATATTAGAAGGACTTGATGGAATAATCGTGCCAGGAGGTTTTGGTTCTCGTGGAACTGAAGGAATGATCATGGCAAGCAAGTATGCTCGTGAAAACAATGTGCCATATTTTGGAATTTGCTATGGAATGCAAATTGCATTAATAGATATTGCAAGAAATAAATTGGGGCTTAAGGACGCAAACTCAACAGAAATAAATCCAGAGACGAATTATCCTATAATCGATTTATTGGAAAATCAAAAAGATGTAAAAAATGTTGGTGGAACATTAAGGCTTGGAAATTATGATTGCACAATAGAAAAAGGTACTTTAGTTTATGAACTCTATGGAGAAGAAAAAATAAAAGAAAGACATAGACATAGATATGAATTTAACAACGATTTTAGAGGAAAAATCAGATCAGCTGGCGTAGTTTTCTCAGGTATAAACGAAGACAAAGACCTTGTAGAAATTATTGAACTTAAGGACAATGACTTCTTTGTAGCTTGTCAATTCCATCCAGAATTCAAATCAAGACCTACAAAAATCCATCCATTATTTAATGGATTTGTAAAAGCAGCTATAAAGCATAAAAATTAATGAAAATCTCATCCATACTAATATGTGGGTGAGATTTTTTTGCGGAAAATTTTAAATAAAAAAGTCCAAGATTTCTCTTGGAATTTTATAGAAACTTGTCCTTTAAATTATCCCAATAGGAATTATTTGAAAAGACGAGTTTTTTTATTGTTTTATTTGAAAGCCTAATGTTTACTCTGTGTAGATTGTTGAAGAAATATTCTGAACCGTCAACTAAAAGTAAGTTTGAGTCCTTGTATCTTTTTTCTACAACTAGAGAAATTGTGTGAGCTCCTGGAACTATTACAGAAGACCCAAGAGAACGGTAGGCAGCAGAGTTAACTGGAGATATTGGTGTCATTTGAAGCACGTGTAGGCTTGGATATACAATAGCTCCTCCGCTAGAAAAGTTATAGGCAGTTGAACCCGATGGTGTGGAAACTAGTACGCCATCTCCAGAAAATTTTTCAACGTGATTTCTATCGATAAAAACATTCATGTGAATAGTTTTTGAGTGAGCTGCTTTTAGTACGACTTCATTAATTGAATAAAATTTATAAACTTTATTTTTTGTGTAAATGTCTGAACGAATTAATTTTATGTCATCTACTTTATAATTGCCATTTTTATAGTCTTTTACAAATTTTTCAATTTCGTCGGGCTTTATCTCTTGATAAAATCCAAGATGACCTGTGTTTATTCCCACAAAGGGCATCTCGGGAAAATCATTTTTGTGGATTGCCTTTATAAAAGAACCATCGCCACCAATGCAAATGGAAAGCAGGGCATTTTTTTTAAAACCATTAAATGGTTCGTAGCCATATCTTGTTAAAACATTGTGCAAATTTGTGGCAGTTTTTTTAGATTCAAAATTTGCATTTGTAAGTATATTTATAATTTTTGACAAGGTTAAACCCCCTTGATTTTTTTCTTTATTATTTATATTATAAACGAATAAAGTTCCCTTGACTAGAGGTGTAAAATGTATAGATTAAATTCAAAGAATTTTTTAAATTTTAGAGCAACTAAAGAAATTAAGATAAATGAATACTTAAAGGAGTGTGGAGTATCTTCACGCTTGATTAGAAAATCCGTTAATCGTGGAAATATTTATTTAAATGGGAAAAATGTTAAAACAAATAAAAAATTAAAATTAAAGGATATAGTTTCTCTTAGATTTGAAGATGAAGAACCAAATGGAAAAATTGAAAATAAAAACCTGGATATTTTATACGAAGATGAGGATTTGATTTTAATAAATAAGGAACCCTTTATGGTAACTCACACTGCAAAGGACGACACTGACGGGACACTTCTCAATTATCTTTGTGGATATTTTAAAGATAATAATATTAGGAGGAAGGTTAGATTTATAAATAGGCTTGATAGAGATACGTCGGGTATAGTTGTTGTTTCGAAAAATTCCTTTGCTCAAGATAAAATTTCTAGCGAATTTAAAGATAGCGTTGAGAAAAAATATTTGGCGATTTGCCAGGGGATTTTCGAAGAAAAAGAGGGAGTAATTGACGCACCTATTGCCAAAAGTGAAGACAATATTAAGCGTGAAGTAAATTATGTAATTGGCAAAAAGTCTATTACTTCTTATAAAGTTCTCGAAGAGTACAAAAATATGAGTCTTGTAATGTTAACGCTACACACGGGAAGGACTCATCAGATAAGAGTGCATTTAAGTTACATAGCTCATCCAATACTTGGCGACAGCCTTTATGGCAAAGATTCAGAACTTATAAATAGGCAGGCGCTTCACTCCTATTCTTTGAAATTTAAAATTCCGAGAAATAATAGGGAAATAGAAGTATTTGCAAAGGTTCCCAAGGATTTTCATTTTTTTCCTGCTCTTTATTGAAAAAGTAATTTCATTGAGTTATAATTTAATTAGGTAAATTCTGCGATGTGCGAAATAATCCCTTTTAATTCAACCGACAAATAGAACACGGGAGACTGTGTATCAGTGAGATATGACAAGCCGTCTTTGAGCGGAAGTCAGAAGACACTATCAAGTTTTTGACCCACCATGAAAATGGGCGGGGTGAATTAATTGGGTAACGGCATTGCGGTTTTTACTATTTATTTATAATTTATTAATTTTGAGGATAGTTTAATTAACTTAAAATAAAATTTGATTGACTTTAAATAAAAGGGGTAAAAAGTTAGTAAATTAATGAATGAGGAGAGTTATTATGGGACTATTTGATTATTTAGAAGAAAAACGCAATGAAGCAGCTAGAAAAAGAAGATTAAAAGAAATTTCTAAAATTAGTACAGGTATTGCACTTGGAGCTATTGGCGGAATTTTATTTGCACCACAAGCAGGTAAGAAGACTCGTGAAGATATTGCAAATAAATCCAAAGAAGCAGCAAACCAAGCCCTAAATGCAGCTAATGATGCAAAAGATACTATTGAATTTAAGGCATATCAAGCTGGAGAACAAGCTAGAAAAACTTATAATGATTTAAGAGATAGGGCAGTTCTTAAGAAAAATGAATTTGATGAGGATGTTGAAGTAGCAAAGGCAAAGGCAAAAGCAATTGGCGAAGTCGTTAAAGCTGGCGCAGAAGACCTAAAGAAAGATGTAAAAAACACTACTGAAGAAGTTAAGGATACTGCTGAAAAAGTTAAAGACGATTTAAAAGATGGTGCAAATGACATAAAGAGAGAAGTTAAGAAGTCTTCCGAAAATATAAAAGGAACTGTTGAAGAAACAAAAGATAAGGCAGAAAGAGAATTTAATAGAAATTAAGATAGGAGGCATAAAATGTTAGATCAAGCATTTACAATAGGTGGCCTACTTAGTTTCTTATTATATGTAGCTGGTATAGCTGCACTTGTTGCATTATTTTTAGTGCTAATAAATGTTTTTAAAGTTTTAAAAAATGTCAGTGAAATTGTTGAAAGAAATCAAGATGAGATTGATCACACTATAAAGACACTTCCTTCAATAATGGATAATGCCAAGGACATTTCTACAAATTTAAATTCAATTTCAACTGATGCGACAAATTTAGTAAATGATGTAAAGCCAGAAATTGAAAAAGTTGTAGCTACAGTTGGTTCAGTTTCAGATACTGTTAATGGAATTACAAGGAAGGTCGATGATACATCTCTAAAGGTATCAAACACTGTGATGAATGTATCAGATGCTATTTCTGATACAGCAAAAACTATTTCACTTAGTTCAAATAACGCCATCGACTATTTTTATATTATAAAAGAAGTTGCAAAGACACTTAAAGAAGTCTTTTTAAAATGATCTAGAAGACGGAGTTATTGCTTCGTCTTCTTTTATTTTTAAATCACTATCCAAATTATTTTAGTGTAAGGATTTTTACACATAAAAGGAGAAAAATGAAAAGAGTTAAGATAATTGCAAATCCTAATTCGGGAAGAGGTGCAGCTCTTGGCAAAATTTTAGAATTAGTTGAGCTAATGAGCCACGATAGATATGAAATTGAATTATTATTTACTCATGAGGAAGGTGATGGCAAGAACTTTGCCGCAAATTATAGTGGTGAAGATTTTGTGATATGTAGTGGTGGAGATGGAACAGTAAATGAAGTTGTAAATGGAATATATCTTTCAAAAAGAGACACTCCTCTTGCAATTTTACAAAGTGGAACTGTAAATGACTTTGCCAATGCACAGGGACTTCCAACTTCGCCTTTTAAATTTTATCATATGATAAAAAATTATAATGTTAAAACTATTGACCTTGGACTTGCTGGCGATAGAGCCTTTATAAATGTAGCTGCAGGTGGGATGTTAACTGAAATTGCCTACACTGTTACCGCTGAAAAAAAAGCAAGCCTTGGCAATATGGCATATTATCTTGAAGGTGCCAGAGAACTTTTAGAAAAGAGAATTTTTAAATATCAAAAATCAATTAATTTAAAAGTTAAAAGTAAAGAACTATCAGGAAATGTAGATGCACTTTTATTTTTAATAACCAATTCAACCTCAGTTGGTGGATTTAAAAAGATGGCTCCCTTTGCTGATGTTTCTGATGGATATTTAGACGTTTTAATTTTCAAGAGTATAAAAATTTCTGATGTACCTGAACTTTTTGCATCCTTAGTAGGAGGAAAGCACTTAGATAACAATAAAGTAATTTACTTAAAGACAAAGAATATAAGAATAGAATCAACTGACGATGTTACAATAGACGTTGATGGAGAAAAAACTTCAACATTGCCAATGGATTTCAAAGTGTTGGAGAATAGATTAAAAATAATAGTACCATAAGGAGGAGAATATGGCATCTACAATTAAAGACGTAGCAAAAATGGCAGATGTTTCCATTTCAACAGTATCAAGGGTAATTAATGACTCAAAACCCGTTAGCCCAGAGGCTAGAAGAAGAGTTTTGCACGCCATTGATGTTTTGGATTACAAACCAAACGAAGTGGCTAGAAGTTTAGTTACAAAAAAATCTAACTTAATAGGTGTAATTGTAGAAGACATTGGATCTAATTTCATTTCACAAATTTTAAGGGGAGTGGAAGAAGTTGGAAGAATGTATAAGTATGACATACTTTTATCAAGTTCCTATGGCGATGCTGAATCTGAAATGAAGTTCGCAAACCTATTGGCACAAAAGCAAGTTGAAGGCATAATTGTAATTTCAAATATTCACAATCCAAAGCTTGAGTACAAATTGGAAGAAAGCAAAATTCCTTATGTCATCATTAGCAATTTCTACGATATAGAAAAATTCTCTGCAACAATAGATTACGAAAAGGCAAGCTATGATATGGTAAACTTTTTAATCGCAAAGGGACATAAAAATATTGCATCTCTTGGAATTAGAAAAGATTATGATAGGACCTTTGAAAAGAAAAAAGTCGAAGGTTACAATAGAGCTATGGAAGAACATGGCTTAAAGAAAATAAACTTATTTGTAGAAGGGCTTCAGTCAAGTGACGTTGAAGATGAAGAAGAAAAAATTATTGAGACAGTAAAAAAAGAAAAGATTACAGCTTTCTTCACATCCTATGACACAATTGCAATTCACCTAATGAATTTACTTTTAGATAATAATTATAAGACGCCAAAGGATATTTCTGTGACGGGATTTGGAGGATCTTACATCTCAGATATATATAGACCAAAACTTACTACTGTAAAAATACCTTATTATGATATTGGAGCAGTTTCAATTAGAAAAATTTTAAAGAAAATAGCAAAAGAAGATAGCGACTTTTCAGAAAACGTAGTGCTTCCATCTGAAATTCTTGAAAGAGAAAGCGTAAAAGACTTAAATGACTAAAATCGCTATTGAATCAAATTGTGAAATTATAAAAAGAGGACTTCAAATTATTTTAAGGGATTATGAAGTCCTTGATTATTATGAAGGGATAAGTGAAGTTTTTGACCTTTTAGTTTTCGAAAATGAAGACTTAGCTAAAAGAGGGGAACTTAAAATTAGGATAGTAGATGAAAAAGACTTTCCTATTAACATTGATTATTCCATAATAAGTATAAAGACAAGTGAAAAAGAAATACTCAAAGCAGTGGAAGAAACTTTAAAAGGACATAATTATATAGAAAAAAGCCTTGATGAATTTAAAGAATACAGAAATAAAAAAATTAAAAATATAGAATCACTTACAAGACGCGAAAAATATTTATTAGAAGAAATCCTAAAAGGTAAAACTAATAAGGATATTTCTAAGGAAATTTATATTAGTGATAAAACTATAAAAAATAATCTCACTGGACTTTACAAAAAATTAAAAGTCAGTGGAAGAAGAGAGATTTTAAGAAAATATAACGAAATTTAATAAAAGTATTATAGTATGTTAGCAAAGCGACATATTATTTTTAATTAGAAAAGAGGAAAAGTGGAAAATTATTTTTTATTGTACCTAATGTATTACTTTATTTATGCCTTTGTGGGTTGGGTTGTTGAAGTTAGTTATCACGCAGTAACAGTTGGAAAATTTATTAATAGAGGTTTTTTATCAGGACCTTATTGCCCAATTTATGGTTTCGGCGCTATATCAGTAATACATTTTTTGACAGACATAGCAGAAAAAAATAAAATTGTGCTTTTCTTGGGTTCAATGCTAATTGCAACATTAATAGAACTTGTAACAGGTTTTTTGCTTGAGAAAATATTCCACGAAAGATGGTGGGACTATTCAGACAGAAAACTAAATATAGGAGGTTATATTTGTCTTGAATTTTCAGTGATTTGGGGAATGTTTTGCTTTTTATTGTACGAAGCAGTTCATCCAGTTATAAAAAATTTAGTGAACTTAATACCTCTTGTCGTGCTAATATATTTAGATATAGGATTAGTGATAATAATGGCAATAGATTTAATAGCCACAGTTAATACTATTATAGGACTAAATAAAAAAATGAAAACCATAGATAAAATTAGCAAAGACATAAGAAAAGTATCAGACATGATAGGAATGAGAGTTTATGACAAAACTGTAGAAATCGAAAATAGACAGGATAGCTTAAAAAAGAAAACAGAAATGGTAGAAATAGAAAATAGAATAAAAGAAATAAGAGAAAAGAAAAAAGTATTTGGAGAAAAGAGATTATTAAAAGCTTACCCTAATTTAAGAAAAAGAATAGAAAATACTCAAAAAAATCTTGAAGAGTTAAGACAAAAGATAAGAGATCAATACAGTGATGCCAATTAAAAAACATTAAAAATTC
>NZ_JBNPOJ010000023.1:0-22792 GCF_050315115.1 Peptoniphilus sp. SGI.035 | reverse complement strand
AATGAGTATGGGATAGAAAAGAAAATGTAGTTTTTTAACTACAACATTATTATACGAGGTGGTTTTAGAATTCTTCTTGCTATAATGATTTTATTTTCATTAACAGGATGTAAAGGGAAAACAGATGGAGATATTACAATTGATAAAGGTGATTCAAATAAATTTAGCCAAGAAGAAATAGATTCTGCAATTAAAGTAGTAAAGGATAATTTTTCATTCCCAGGCTCAGAATTAAAAGCAGTATGCTACGATGAAGCTAAATCTGATGATGTGATAAAAGAATTTATGGAATATGGAGCAGGCAAGGGCACTGATATAGATCCAAATAATATTATCGTACTATTTTCAGAATTTGATGTAAGTGGGAAAAATCCTGTATTAAGTAAGGGAGAATACAAGAATTACAGCTGGACCTTAGTTCGAAAAGACAAAGATGGGGAATGGAAGATAGAAGATCAAGGTTATTAAAAAATATAAGGAAAAATAAAATATAAATTATAAGGAGAAGTAGAGAAAAAATCTACTTCTTTTTTTATTGCAAGGAGGATTAGAATGGCAACAAACAAAAGATATTATTGGATAAAATTAAAAGAAGAATTTTTCACAGATAAAAGGATAAAAAGATTAAGGAGAATATCGGGAGGAGATACCTACACGATAATTTACTTAAAACTTCTACTACTAAGCTTAAAAGATGAGGGCAAACTCTATTATGACGGAGTAGAAAGTGATTTTATAAAAGAGTTAGCACTAACAATAGATGAAACAGACGATGATGTAATGGTTACAGTTAATTATCTAATAAACCAAGGCTTACTAGAAGTTTTAACAGAAAATGATGAATACTACCTAACTGAAATACCAAACTTAATCGGATCAGAAACAGCTTCTACAAGGCGTTCAAGAAAGTCTAGAGAATTAAAAATGTTGCAATGCAACACCAATGCAACAAATAAGCAACAAAAGTGCAACGGAGAGATAGAGATAGAGAAAGATATAGAGATAGATAAAGAGAGAGAGGGAGAGATAGAAAAAGATAAGAATTCCACCCCCATCTTTTATGGAGAATTCAAAAATGTAAGGCTAAGCAAAGAAGAATATAAAAATCTTAAAGAAAAATTAAACTCACACACAGACATAATGATAAATAAACTATCAAGATACATGAAAAGCAGTGGTAAGACCTACCAAAACCACTATGCAACAATCTTAAAATGGTATGAAGAAGATAAAGACAAACTAGCACAGAAAGGTTTCAATAAAAAAATGAACTATGATGTAGGAGAATCTTTATAGGTAAAAAGAGGTGGAAAGCCACTATTAAAGACTTTAAGTCTAAAAAGGTATAAAAATATGCCAGAGATAAGAAAATGTAAATATGATACTTAAAAGGCGATTAGAAAATTAAAGAAATGCTAGAAGACTTTTAGATGACAGATACCAAGAGGGTCTAATTTTCACTGCTACTTATGCAGTGGGAATTGGACCTTTTTACATAAGCAAATTCTATTTCAAAATTGGTTACCAAGAAAGGCTTCTTTTCACTGTTAAGTATAAGAGAGTAATTTATAGAATTTTGTTTCATCAAGATAAATATTTTCTGATGATCAAATTTTAAAAAGATTAATAACTCTCGATAAATTTTGAACCTTAACAATCGAATAGACCAAGACAAGACGTTAATTATTTTTGGAGCGTAATAACCTATCCGTCAAGATCTTTCTGTTGAATAATTCGGCATAACAAGTATTGCTAAGATAAAAGCAAAGGAAGAAGAAATGGAGCGATAAGTAAGAGTTTGAATATAGGGAGGGATACCCTATTCGCTATGAAGAAAATGAGGATAATGATACTTCTAAGGTTGAAGCTGGCTCATCCGGAATAGAGGCGGAGGTGAGATTCCTATGTTGCTAATCCAAAGCACTTGTCAATGTCAAAAAACTTTAAAATTAATATTTTTAAAATACCTAAATTGCAATATCAAATTGAACTAACTCTCCCAAAGTATCAATAAGTCCTAAATTATTCAACTCTTCCACAAAAACCTCTAAAGGTGTTCGATAATTTAAGATTTTCCTTGGTAAATTATTCATCCAATTCATTATTTTTATATAGTGGTCTTCACAATAGTCTAATGGTGATTTCCCCTTTGGCAGGAATCTTCTTATTAGACTATTGTGTTTTTCATTACTTCCTCTTTCTTGTGGGTTATTAGGATGGCAATAATATACATCACCAACATATTTTCTTTCTAGTTCTGTTAAACTAGCAAATTCTAATCCATTATCACTTGTTATACTTCTAAATATCGATGTGGAATCCTCTAATTTGCCAAGTAAGTTTTCTAAACTAGCATTAACTAATTTAGATTTTTTGGATTCTATTTTTAGTATGATTTCAATTCTAGTTTTTCTTTCTGTTATAGTGATTAAAGAGGGTTCTTCTTTATTTTTCTTTGGAACTACTGTGTCTATTTCACAATTTCCAAATGTTGTTTTACTTTCTATTTCTTTTGGTCTTTCTTCTATGCTTTTACCTAATTGCATTCTATTTCTTTTGACTCTTTTATTTGAAGTTTTTCTTCTTACCTTTAAGGGTAGGTCTATTGACTTTATTTTTAATAATCCAAGTTCTACATAGTTATATAAAGTTTTTGTACAGAGAGTTTTATTAGGAAGAAGATTATGTCTAGTGGCATATCCACAGCAAGCATCTAAGGACCATTTTTCATTTATAAATTTATCGTAAACAAAATCTAAGAGAGTACTACATTCTAATGCTTTATATGATTTTTTAGAATTTTTTCTATTTATATCATATGCAGTTTTCCCTGTATCAGGATAATATACTTGCACTATTCTTTCATTTTTAATTTGAAAAACTGTTCCTCTCTTTAATTCATATCTAATAGTGTTTGAAGCACGGCCGAGTTCTTTTGCTATTCTGTATGCAGAATAGCCTTTATTGTGTAGAAGTTCGATTTGTCCTCTTTCAAAATCGCTTAAATGTTTATTTTTTCTTGAATTTGTTGTATTATTATTATATTCCATAGTTATCACCTTTTGGTTTTGTTTTGTGGTAAATCATTATACCAAAGGTGATAAGCTATGGAATTTTTTAGTTCAATTTCATTATACAATTAACCTAATGATAAATTATAAATATTAAACTATTCTACAAATATAAACTCTTTTAATTTATGGTATAATTTAATTGATAATTTTAATGAAAAATCGAAAATAAGAGGTGTAATGTGAAAAAGACTATTAGAGATTTTGATTTTAACGATAAAACTGCACTAGTTAGGGTTGACTTTAATGTTCCGCTAAAGGATGGCAAAGTTACAGGAAACGATAGAATTGTAAAAGCAATTCCTACTATTAATTATTTAATAGAAAAGGGTGCAAAAGTTGTGCTTATGAGTCATCTTGGAAGACCTAAGGGAGAATACAAAGAAGAACTTTCTCTTGCACCAGTGGCAAAAAGAGCTTCTGAACTTTTAAAGAAGGATGTTAAATTTATTGTTTCAAAGGAAGTTGTAGACGAAAATGTCATTGAAGAAGTTAAAAAACTTAAAAAGGGCGAAATAGCTCTTATTGAAAATCTTAGGTTTGTAAAGGGCGAAGAGAAGAACGATGCTGATTTTTCAAAAAAACTTGCTTCTCTTGGAGATATTTTTGTAAATGATGCTTTTGGAACAGCACATAGAGCTCACGCTTCAAATGTTGGCGTTACTGAATTTTTGCCATCATGTGTTGGACTTTTAGTTGAAAAAGAAATTAAATATTTTGAAGATGTACTTAAAAATCCAGAAAAACCTTTTGCTGCAATTCTTGGTGGTTCAAAAGTTTCTGATAAAATCGGTGTAATTGAAAACTTGCTAGAAAAAGTTGATGTGTTAGTAATTGTTGGTGCTATGGCAAATACTTTCTTAAAGTCGAAGGGACTTGAAGTTGGCAAATCTCTAGTTGAAGATGACAAATTAGACCTTGCAAGAGAAATAATGGCAAAGGCAATTGACAAGGGTGTTGCTTTAATTTTGCCGAGAGATGTAATAGTTGCTTCAGAACTTTCTGAAAATGCAAAGGGAACTTTAAAGGACGCAGAAGATGTAAGTGAAGATGATATGATCTTAGACATTGGAAGTGAAAGCTTAAAGGACATTGAAGCTGCTCTAAAAGATGCAAAGACAGTTGTATTAAATGGACCTTGTGGAGTTTTTGAAATTAAAGAATTTTCTCATGGAACTATTGAACTAGCAAAAATCTTAGCAAATCTTGACGCAACAGTAATTGTTGGCGGAGGAGATTCTGTTGCCGCAGTTGAAAAAGCTGGCGTAGCAGATAAATTAACTCACATTTCAACAGGTGGTGGCGCAAGTCTTGAAATGCTTGAGGGCAAAAAACTTCCTGGCATTGAGGCGGTAGAAGAAGCATGAGAAGAAAATATATTTGTGGAAATTGGAAGATGAATAAAACTTCTAGTGGGGCTCTTGCATTTGCAAATAAAATAAATGATTTTAAATTTGAAAATGTAGATGTTCTTATTGCTCCAAGTTTTGTTTCTCTAGAAAGTTTTACAAAAAGTGTAAAAGATAAAATTGAAGTTGCTGCACAAAATGTTTCTGAATTTGAAGATGGAGCCTTTACTGGCGAAGTTTCAACTAATATGCTTAAAGATATTGGGGTTCGAAATGTAATCATAGGTCATTCAGAAAGACGAGAAAAATTTTCGGAAAGCGACGAGATTGTAAATGCAAAGATAAAAAGGGCTCTTTCTCATAATTTATCTGTTATTCTTTGCCTTGGAGAATCTCTTGAAATAAAAGAAGAAAATAAAGAATTAGATTTTGTAAAAAATGAATTGCTAAATTCTCTTAGTGGTGTAGAAAATCTTAAAAATATTACCCTTGCCTATGAACCAATTTGGGCAATTGGCACTGGCAAAACTTGTTCTTCTGAAGATGCAGAAAATATGTGTAGAGAAATTCGAGAAATTATAAACAAAAATTATGGAGAAATTTCTAAAAAAATTAGAATTTTATACGGTGGATCTGTAAAACCATCTAATGCAAAAGAAATTTTGGCAAAAGAAAATATTGACGGAGTTCTTGTTGGAGGAGCAAGCTTAGATGTCAAGGATTTTATTGAAATAATAAAGTGCGGTGAAAATTTATGAAACCAACTATGCTAATAATTTTGGATGGATTTGGAATAAAGGAATCTGAAGTAGGAAATGCAGTAAAACTTGCGAAAACTCCCACTCTTGATGAGCTTTATAAAAATTCACCTCACACAGAAATTTTTGCAAGTGAAGAATATGTAGGCCTTCCTCATGGACAAATGGGAAATTCTGAAGTTGGACATTTAAACATAGGTGCAGGAAGGGTAATTTATCAAAACCTTACAAAGATAACTGAGGCGATTAAGTCAGGCGAATTTTTCAAAAATCCTGAATTTAAAAGAGCAATTGATAGTGCAAGGAAAAACAATTCAAAGGTTCATTTAATTGGGCTTGTATCAAAGGGTGGAGTTCATTCACACTTTGATCATCTAAAAGCTCTTATAAAGTTAATGGCAGATGAAGGAATAGAAAAAACTTATATCCACGCAATAACAGATGGTCGTGATGTATCTCCCTATGCTGCATTAGAAGATATTAAAGAGCTTCAAGATGAAATAGACAAAATAGGAAATGGGAAGATTGCTACAATTTCTGGAAGATATTATGCAATGGACAGAGACAATAGATGGGAGAGAACTAAGAAATATTACGATGACCTTATATCAAATGTGGATTTTGTCGAAGAAGATATTTTAGATTATATAAAATCTTCCTACGATAAAGATATTACTGATGAATTTTTATTGCCTGCAAAATTTGTGAAAAATTCTGAAATCGAAGAAAATGATTCAATAATAATTTTTAACTTTAGACCGGATAGAGTTAGACAAATTACGAGGGCATTAGTTGACGATGACTTTAAGGGATTTGAAAGAGAAAAAATAAATACGACTCTTGTAACTATGACAGAGTATGATAAAAATATTAAAAATAAATTTGTTGCCTTTAAAGATGAAATTCCAAGGGACACATTGGGTGAAATTTTGGAAAAAAATAAAATCAATCAGCTTAGAATTGCAGAAACAGAAAAATATGCACATGTTACATTTTTCTTCAATGGTGGAAGAGAAAAGCCTTTTAAAGGGGAAGACAGAGTTCTTATTCCTTCCCCAAAAGTTGCAACTTATGACCTAAAACCAGAAATGAGTGCAAATGAAGTTACAGATGCTGTAATTGCAAAATTAAAAGAAGATAAATACGGAGCAATAATTTTGAATTTTGCAAATCCAGATATGGTTGGACACACAGGAAACTTGAAGGCGGCAATAAAAGCTGTGGAAACAGTTGATGCAAATTTAGGCAGAATTTTAAAGGTTTTAAAGGAGAAAGAGGGTGTCGCAATAATTACTGCAGACCATGGGAATTGTGAATATATGATTGACAAAGAGGGAAATGTTGTAACAAGTCACAGCACAAATCCTGTGCCACTTTTTCTTTTTAATAAAGATGTAAAACTAAGAAAAGGCGGGGCACTTTGCGACCTTTCGCCGACAATTTTAAAAATCATGGGAATTGAAAAGCCAGAACTTATGACTGGCGAAAGTTTATTTTAATTAGGAGGAATTATGAGTTTAATTGATTATGTTTATGCGAGAGAAGTTCTTGATTCAAGGGGAAATCCAACTGTTGAAGTAGAAATTGGAACAGTTAATGGCGGATTTGGGTCTTCAATTGTGCCAAGTGGTGCATCAACTGGTGTTCACGAAGCTGTTGAACTTCGCGACGGAGAAGAAAGATATAATGGCAAGGGCGTAGAAGAAGCTGTTAAAAATGTAAATGAAAGAATTGCTGAAGAATTAATTTGCTTTGATGTATTTGATCAACTTGGAATCGATAAAATGCTAATAGAACTTGACGGAACTGAAAACAAGGGCGAACTTGGAGCAAATGCAATCCTTGGAGTTTCAATTGCAGTTGCAAGAGCTGCAGCAAATGAAGCAGGACTCCCACTTTATCAATATCTTGGCGGAGTAAATTCAAAGACAATGCCAATTCCAATGATGAATATAATAAATGGTGGCGAACACGCAGATAACAATGTTGACATACAAGAATTTATGATTATGCCAATTGGCGCAGAAACTTTTAAAGAAGCACTAAGAATGGGTGCAGAAGTTTATCACGCACTTAAAAAGGTTTTAAAGGACAAAGGACTTTCAACTGGAGTTGGAGATGAAGGTGGATTTGCACCAAATCTTGAATCTAATAAAAAAGCTTTTGACTGCATACTTGAAGCAGTAAAGGCAGCTGGATATGAAGCAGGTAAGGACATTGTACTTGCAATTGACGCAGCAGCTTCAGAATTTTATGATGCAGATAAGAAAAAATATATCCTTGCAGGTGAAGGCCGTGAATTTAATTCGGAAGAACTTTCAAAATTCTATGAAGAACTTGTAAATGAATATCCAATTTATTCAATAGAAGATGGACTTGCAGAAGACGATTGGGATGGATGGAAGCACATTACAGAACTTCTAGGCGATAAAGTTCAATTAGTTGGCGATGACTTCTTCGTTACAAATACAAAAAGACTTCAAGAAGGAATTGAAAAGAAATCTGCAAACTCAATTCTAATTAAATTAAATCAAATAGGAACAATCACAGAAACACTAGATGCAATTGAACTTGCAAAAAGACATAATTACACTGCAATAATTTCTCATAGATCTGGAGAAAGTGAAGACTCAACAATTGCAGATTTAGCAGTTGCAACTAATGCAGGATTTATAAAAACTGGTGCACCAGCAAGAAGTGAAAGAGTAGCAAAATACAACGAACTTCTTCGCATAGAAGATGAACTTGGCGATCTTTCAAATTATCCAGGTTTTGATGCCTTTTACAATTTAAAATGAAAATTTATTTTATAAGACATGGCGAGGCTGAAATTTATGCAGATGACGACTTTAAGAGAAAGTTAACTACTATTGGGAAGAGAAAATTAGAAGAATCCTTTAAAGTATTTGCAAACAATTTAAAGGACAAGAGATCTTACAAAATTTATTCATCACCACTTGAGAGAGCAAAAGAAACTGCAGAAATTTTAGCAAAACACCTTGATTCTACCTATGAAGTCAAGGAGTACCTTGCTGGTGGAAGAATAAGAGATATTTTAGAAAATTTAGATAAAGGGGAAAATTATATATTTGTTTCACATGAGCCCTTTATTTCAAATTGGATTTATCAACTAACAGGCGAAATGAAAATTATTTCAAGAGGAAGTATAAATTTGGTAGAAATTGATTTGGCGAAATTTTTAAATTTAGAATGATTTTGGCAAGTTAATTAATATAATTTTATTATTAAGGAGATATTATGAAGAAAAAACTTACAATGGCTACAATTGCAATGTTATCACTAACACTTGTCGGATGTGGCGGAGCAAAAAACAATGCAAAGGGAAATGCACCAAAGGAAAACAATAAGAAAGTAGAAACTACTGCTAATGCGAAAACTGAAACAGCAGCAACTCTTAAAGATGGAACTTATACAGGAAAATCTTCCACAGATGATTACGGCGGATATATTGAAGTTACTGTTACAGTTGCTGACGGAAAAATAAGTGATGCTGTTGTTAAAAATCTTGACAAAGAAGGAAAAGAAAAGGGCGAAGATTACGGAAAAGAAGCTGGCGAAGATGGATACAAAACTGCACAAATGACTCTTGAAGCTTCTCAAAAATATGGAAAGGATCTTAAAGAAAAGGGTTCAGTAGAAGAAGTTACAGCAATTAGTGGTGCAACACAATCTTATAACCAATTCTTAGAAGCAGCAAATGATGCAGTAAATCAAGCAAAATAAATTTTATTAGAAAACAGCGACATTTTATGTGTAACCCTAAAACTGGACACAAAAATATAGTTTAAGTAAAACTTAGTGGATGCTACCTATATTTAGTAGGTTGCATCCATTTTTTTATTTAAACTATTGTAATAGGGCGGCTAAAAGTTATATTGTCATCTATTTTAGTTTTTAAAATTCATTTTTTCATAAGCATAAAAGATAGAAATTAAATGCAGGTCTTACTTGTAAATCGAATTAAATAAATATATAATGACTTGAGGTTATCTCGAGTTTTTTATTTTAAAGGAGAAAAGATGAAGACTTCATATATATTAATGATAATTACAATTGTCTCAAAGATTTTTGGACTTTTGAGAGAAAAGGCACTGGCATACTTTTTTGGTGTTGGAATGGTGGCAGATATTTTTCTAATTGCATTCCAACTTCCCATGACTTTTACAAATGTAATTAGTGGTGCTGTTGCAAATGGCTACATACCAATGTATGACAAAATAAAGACTAGAGAGGACAAAAAAAGTGCTGATGCTTTTACTGCCAATCTTTCAAATATCATTTTAATTGTCTTTATTATAGTAACTATATTTTCTATTATTTTTGCAAGACCACTTGTAAAACTAATGGCTGAAGGTTTTGAGGGAGAAAAACTTGAAGTAGCAATATTTGTTTCAAGAGTTGCAATGCTTTCTATTGCCGTTACAGCTGTGAGTTCAATTTATAAGGCTTATTTACAAATTTACGAAAAGTTTATAGTTTCAGTTTTGCATTCAATTCTCATGAATATTATTTTAATTGTTTCCATGTGGATTTCTTACAAAATTGGAATAAATTATCTTGCCATAGGAATTTTAGCTGCCTTTGTGTTTCAATATGCAATTTTTATTCTTCCAATTAAAAAGCTTGGATATAAACACAGTTTGAAAATTGATTTTAACCAGGACATGAAAACGATGTTCCTTTCAATTCTTCCAATTTTAATTTCTACTTCGGCAATTGAAATTAACTTTATGATTTCTCGCTCCATTGCATCGGGAGCTTATTCTGGAGGAATTTCAATTTTAAACTATGCATACAAACTTCAAAGTTTTGTAACGGGAATTGTGGTAACATCAATTATCACTGCTACTTATCCAAAACTTGCAAACTTTGGTTCAAAAAAAGATTTTAAAAATTTAAAGTCTGCTCTTTCAGAAGGTCTTTCTAATATGTTGCTTTTAGTTGTGCCGGCAGCCTTTGGTTTATACATTTATTCTTTTCCAATTGTAAATCTTTTATTTGTTGGTGGAGAATTTTCTGTTGATGATGCAAAGATTACTGCCACAGTTTTATCTTTTTTTGCCTTTGGTGTAATTGGAATTGGTGTGCGAGAAATTATATCAAGAGTGTTTTATTCTCTTGGCGACAACAAAACTCCAGTAATAAATTCAGTATTAATAGTTGCAATTAATATTTTTCTAGCATTTTTACTTTCAAAAATAATGGGGATAAGAGGAATTGCCCTTGCGACTTCAATTTCTTTTATAGTTGGAGCAATTGCGATTTATCTTCCATCAATCAAATTAATTGGAAATGTATTTAATAAAAAACTTTTTACAAATGTAATTAAAATAACTATTGCGTCAGCTGCAATGGCATTTGGTTCAAAAATCTTTTACAATATTTTGACTAAAAATTTGGGGGTTAATTTATCCCTTCTTATTTCTATATTGATTGCTGGAGCAATTTATTTAATTTTATTAATCTTATTTAGAGTTGATGAGATAAAAGAAATTATTAAATTAATATTTAAGAAGCAGTAACAAAGTAATTTGTCTTTTATTTTTCTCTTTAATAGTGTAAAATATTAGCTAATAAGGAGTGATAGATATGAAGGTAATTTTTCACGTAGTAGAAGTAGATAAATGGTCTGCTGTAATTTCAAATGTTAGAGATTTACTAGAAAGTTTTGATGACATAAAAATTGAAATAATTGCAATGTCAAAAGCTGCATCTCTTTTCAACAGATACTCTGGAGTTGATTTTGAGGGAGTAATTGGAAATCCTAAAGTAAATATCACAATAGGAAAAAAAGCTTTGGAAGAAAATCGCCTTTCAAAGGAATTAATTCCTGCTGGAATTAATGTAGAGGAATTAGTTATAACAAAACTAGTAAAGCTTCAAAACGAAGGTTATGCTTATATTAGACTATAAAAAAGATTCTGCAAATTAGCAGGATCTTTTTTTGTTTTAAAACTTGCAAGTTGTTATAAAAAATGATAAAATACCTATTTGCATAATAATAATTAGAGTGGTGATTTGTACTCTAATTTTGATACACTCATTTGAAAGGCTAGGGTGAGAAAATTAATGGTACATCCTGTTAAATATGGGAAACGTGAGAGAATGAGTTTTTCTCGTGTAGACGAAGTTATGTCACTTCCAAATCTCCTTGACGTGCAGACTTCTTCATATAAATGGTTAATTGAAGAAGGGTTAAAGGAAGTATTTGATGACGTATCTCCTATCGAGGATTACTCTGGCAATTTAATTTTGGAATTTGTCGATTATCATTTATCTGATGAAATAAAATATGATATTGACGAATCAAAACAGAGAGACACTAATTATTCTGCGCCGCTAAAGGCAAAGGTAAGACTTATCAACACTGAAACTGGCGAAGTAAAGGAACAAGAAGTCTTCATGGGAGACCTTCCTCTTATGACACCAACAGGTACCTTTGTAATTAATGGAGCTGAACGTGTAGTTGTTTCACAACTTGTAAGAAGTCCGGGAGCATATTATAAGGAAGAAAGAGACAAGACTGGCAAAAAAATCTATTCAGCAACACTTATTCCAAATAGAGGAGCTTGGCTTGAATTTGAAACCGATGCTCAAGGCATAATCAATGTAAGAATTGATAGAACTAGAAAACTTCCAATAACAGTTCTATTAAGAGCATTGGGAGTTGAATCTAATCAAGAAATAATTGATGTTCTTGGCGAAAGTGAAGCACTTTTAAAGACACTTGAAAAAGACATTACTACTAATAAGAATGAGGCTTTACTTGAAATTTATAAAAAGTTAAGACCTGGGGAACCACCTACTATTGATTCAGCACAGTCACTTTTTGAAAATATGTTTTTCGATGACAGAAGATACGATCTTGCGAGAGTTGGAAGATATAAATTCAACAAAAAATTAGGGATTAGCGCAAGAATAGAAAATAATATTACTGCAGAAGACATAATAGATCCTATGACTGGCGAAATATTGGCAGAACAAGGGGAACTCCTAACTAGAGAAAAGGCTGAAAGAATTGAAGCAGCTGGAGTAAATCAAGTTCTTATAAAGACTGACGAAAATTTTGAACACGCAACAGAAAATACAATAGTAATAGGAAACAATTTTACTTTTGTCGATGCTTATGGGCTTGATTTCGACATGGAAGAGCTTGGTTTTAAAGAAAAAGTTTATAGACCACTTTTCGATGAACTTTACGAAGAATATTCTGAAGATACAGAAAAATTTAAAGAAGAACTTGAAAAAGCGCATAAAGAATTATCCCCAAAACATATTTTAATTGACGATATTATTGCAGGAATTAATTATGAATTTGGACTTATGAATAATGTTGGCTCAGTTGACGACATCGATCACCTTGGAAACAGAAGAATTAGATCTGTTGGTGAACTTCTTCAAAATCAATTTAGAATTGGTATTTCAAGAATGGAAAGAGTTATCCGTGAAAGGATGACAGTTCAAGATGTTGATGCAACTACACCACAATCACTTATAAATATTAGGCCAGTAACAGCTGCTATAAAAGAATTTTTCGGTTCTTCACAACTTTCACAATTTATGGACCAAAACAATCCTCTATCAGAATTAACTCACAAAAGAAGGTTATCTGCACTTGGACCTGGTGGGTTGAGCAGAGATAGAGCTGGATTTGAAGTGCGTGACGTCCATAACTCACACTATGGAAGAATGTGTCCTATTGAGACACCAGAAGGTCCAAACATTGGACTAATTACATCACTTACAACTTATGCAAGAATTAACGAATATGGTTTTATTGAAACTCCATATCGTAAAGTTGTTGACGGAGTTGTAACTGAACAAATTGATTATCTAACAGCCGATGTTGAGTACGAACAAATCATTGCACAAGCTGATGAAAGGCTTGATGAAAATAATAAATTCGTTGAAGACAGAATTGCAGCCAGAGGTCATGGAGGAAATGCCGATATATTTGACATTAAAGATGTAAACTACATGGACGTTTCGCCTCAACAAATAGTTGCAGTTGGTACTTCTATGATTCCTTTCTTGGAAAATGACGACGCAAATAGAGCTCTTATGGGTGCAAATATGCAGCGTCAAGCAGTGCCTCTACTAAAGACAGAAGCACCTATTGTTGGAACTGGTATTGAATATAGAGCAGCAAAGGATTCAGGCATTGTAGTAGTTTCTAAAAACAAAGGAACTGTTAAAAAAGTTGATGCAGTACACATAGAAATCGAAAGAGAATCCGACAAGGGCATTGACAACTATAAGTTACACAAATTCATGGGTGGAAACCAAGGAACTACAATTAACCAAAGACCAATAGTTAATGCAGGAGATGTTGTAGAAGCTGGCGAAATTATTGCCGATGGACCAAGTACAGACCAAGGCGAAATGGCTCTTGGTAAAAATATCCTAATAGCATTTATGAACTGGGAAGGATATAATTACGAAGATGCTATGCTTGTAAGTCAAGAACTTGTAATTGACGATGTACTAACTTCACTTCATATTGAAGAGTACGAATCTGAAGCAAGAGATACTAAACTTGGACCTGAAGAAATCACAAGAGATATTCCAAATGTTGGGGAAGATATGTTAAAGGATCTTGACGCAAGAGGAATAATAAGAATTGGTGCAGAGGTTAAACCAGGAGACATCCTTGTTGGAAAAGTAACTCCTAAGGGAGAAACTGAACTTTCTGCAGAAGAAAGACTTCTTCGTTCAATCTTTGGTGAAAAGGCAAGAGAAGTAAGAGATACTTCATTAAGACTTCCTCATGGAGAACAAGGCATTGTTGTCGATGTAAAAACTTTTAATAGATCAGAAGGTGACGAACTTCAGCCAGGCGTAAATGAAATGGTAAGAGTTTTTGTCGCTACAAAGAGAAAGATTCAAGTTGGAGATAAAATGTGTGGTCGCCACGGTAATAAAGGGGTTATTTCAAGGGTTATGCCTAAGGAAGATATGCCTTATATGCCAGATGGTACACCTATACAAATAGTTCTTAACCCACTAGGAGTTCCTTCTCGTATGAATTTAGGACAAGTTCTTGAAGTTCACTTGGGACTTGCTGCCAAAAAACTAGGATGGCATGTTGCTACTCCAGTATTTGACGGTGCAAATGAAAATGACATTTTTGACACTTTGGAAAAAGCGGGATATTCTAGAGATGGAAAAATCCAACTAAGAGATGGAAGAACTGGAGAAGAATTTGACCACCCTGTAACTGTTGGTTATATGTATATGCTAAAGCTTCACCATTTAGTTGATGAAAAAATCCACGCTCGTTCAACAGGCCCTTACTCACTAGTTACACAACAACCACTTGGAGGAAAGGCACAATTTGGTGGACAAAGATTTGGAGAAATGGAAGTTTGGGCTCTTGAAGCTTATGGTGCAAGCTATACTCTACAAGAAATGTTAACAGTTAAATCTGACGACATTGTTGGTCGTGTTAAGACTTACGAAGCGATAGTAAAGGGCGAAAATATTCCACAACCAGGAGTTCCTGAATCCTTTAAAGTTTTAATAAAGGAATTACAGGCACTTGCTCTTGATATTCAAGTGCTTGATGAAAACGGAAATGAAGTTGATCTTGAAGTTGACGAAGACGAGTTGACAAGGATCGACAACATTGACGATAAAAACACTAGATCAGACGATGATATAAAGGAACTTATTGAACACACAGGAACTGCAAATATTGGCATCAGAACAATTTCAACTGATGAAGTTGAGTCTTTTGAAAACAGTCACTTCTATGAAGATGATGAAGATGACGAAGAAGACTATTTTGATGAATCCGATGAATCTGAAGATTAATTAGTTATTTTAATTAATAGGAAAGGAGAAGTGCTCCTTGAGCGAACATGAATTATTCCATTCAATAAAAATTGGACTTGCTTCACCACAAAAGATTAGATCATGGTCTTATGGCGAAGTAAAAAAACCGGAAACTATAAATTACAGGACATTAAAACCTGAAAAGGAAGGTTTATTTTGTGAAAAAATATTTGGACCTACTAAGGATTGGGAATGTTCCTGTGGAAAATATAAGAGAGTAAGATACAAGGGAGTAGTCTGCGAAAAATGTGGCGTTGAAGTTACAAAATCCAAGGTTCGTCGTGAAAGAATGGGTCATATTGAACTTGCTGCTCCAGTATCACATATTTGGTATTTTAAGGGCATACCTTCAAGAATGGGTCTTGTTTTAGACATGAGCCCTAGAGCTCTTGAAAAAGTTCTTTACTTTGCATCTTATGTAGTGACAGAAATTGAACCAGGCGAAACAACTTTATATGAAAAACAACTTCTTTCAGAAATTGAATATAGAGAATTTAAAAAAGAATATGGCGACAAATTTACTGCAAAAATGGGAGCAGAAGCCATAAGAGATCTTCTAGTGAAAGTTGACCTACAAAGGGAAAATGACGAACTTACACAAGAACTTCAAGATGCAACGGGGCAAAAGAAAATTAGAATTACAAGAAGACTTGAAGTAATTGACGCTTTCATCCAATCAGACAATAAACCTGAATGGATGATACTCGATGCAATCCCAGTAATCCCACCAGATTTAAGGCCAATGGTGCAACTTGACGGTGGTAGATTTGCAACAAGCGACTTAAATGATTTATATAGAAGAATTGTAAATAGAAACAACAGACTTAAAAAGTTAATGGACATCAACGCTCCCGACATAATCGTAAGAAATGAAAAGAGAATGTTACAAGAATCTGTTGATGCTCTTATTGACAATGGTAGAAGAGGAAGACCTGTAACTGGTCCTGGAAATAGACCACTTAAATCACTTTCAGAAATGTTAAAGGGTAAACAAGGGCGTTTTCGTCAAAATTTACTTGGAAAGAGAGTTGACTACTCAGGCCGTTCTGTAATCGTAGTTGGGCCAGATCTTAAATTCTACCAATGTGGACTTCCAAAGAACATGGCTCTTGAACTTTTCAAACCTTTTGTAATGAGAGAACTTGTAAAGAGAGAATTAACTTACAACATTAAGTCTGCAAAGAGAATGGTTGAAAGAGGAAAAGACGAAGTTTGGGATGTACTTGAAGATGTTATCAAGGATCATCCAGTTCTTCTTAACCGTGCACCGACACTTCACAGACTTGGTATTCAAGCCTTTGAACCAGTTTTAGTAGAAGGCAAGGCGATTAAACTTCACCCACTTTCTTGTACAGCATATAACGCAGACTTTGACGGAGATCAAATGGCAGTCCATTTGCCACTATCTACAGAAGCACAAGCTGAAGCAAGACTATTAATGCTTTCGACAAATAATATTTTGGCGTTAAAGGATGGTAAGCCAATTACTACTCCTACTCAAGATATGGTACTAGGTTCTTATTATCTAACACTAGATAGAAAGGATAAATTAAAGGGAGATGGCTCAATTTACAGAAACTTTGACGAAATGTTTCACGCTTATGAATCAGGATTTTTACACCTACAATCCCATGTATCTGTAAGAAGATTTGCTGATGAAAGGGACAAGAGAGGTAAAATTGTGTCATCAACTGTGGGTAGATTTATTGTAAATGAGTTTATTCCGCAAGATTTAGGTTTTGTAAATAGAGATGAAGACAAATATTCTCTTGAAATTGATCAAGTTGTAGACAAAAAACTTCTTGGTAAAATAATCGAAAAAACTTATAAAAAACATGGCAATATAAAAACTGCAAAACTTCTTGACAATATTAAAGCTACAGGATATCACTACTCAACTATTGGAGCAATTTCAATTTCAATGGGTGATGTACAAATTCCAGATACTAAGCCAGAAATTTTAGCTAATGCAGAAAAAGAAGTTGCCAAATATGAAAAAGCCTTTAGAAGAGGTCTTATATCAGATGAAGAAAGATATGAAAAAGTAATTGAAATTTGGAACAAAGCAACTGATGACTTAACAGAGGATGTAATGGAAGGATTCGATGCCTTAAATAATATTTACATCATGGCGGACTCAGGAGCCAGAGGTTCTAAGAACCAAATTAGACAACTTGCAGGCATGCGTGGACTTATGGCATCACCTTCAGGTAGAACTATAGAAGTTCCAATTACTTCAAACTTTAGAGAAGGTCTTTCAGTACTTGAATTCTATATGTCAGCTCACGGTTCTAGAAAGGGTCTTGCCGATACAGCACTTAGAACGGCCGACTCTGGATACTTGACAAGAAGACTTGTAGACGTATCACAACAAGTAATAGTGTCTGAAGAAGACTGTGGTACTGATGAATACTTGGTGGCAAGAGCATTTAAAGATGGCAAAGAATTAATAGAATCACTTGCCGATAGAATTGAAGGAAGATATTCCTTTGAAGATATATTAAACCCAGAAACTGGAGAAATCATTGTAAAGGCAAATGAAGTTATCTCAGATGACGACGCACTTTTAATTGAATCACTTGGAATAGAAGAGGTAAAAGTTAGATCAGTCCTTGGATGTAAGTCTAAAAACGGAGTGTGCGCTCATTGCTACGGTAAAAACCTTGCAACAGGCTCACATATAGGAATTGGAGAAGCAGTTGGCGTAATTGCAGCTCAATCAATTGGTGAACCGGGAACACAACTTACAATGAGAACTTTCCATACTGGTGGAGTAGCTGCAGCAGCAGACATCACACAAGGTCTTCCGAGAGTTGAAGAACTTTTTGAATCAAGAAAGCCAAAGGGACTTGCAATTATTGCAGAACGTGGTGGAGTTGTCGATATTAAAGAATCAAATAAAAAGAGAGAAGTTCTTATAACAGCAGAAGATGGAACAGTTGATTCTTATAACATCGTCTATGGATCAAGATTAAAAGTTAAACAAGGCGACGAAGTTGAAGCAGGCGATGAACTTACACAAGGTTCAGTATATCCACAAGATTTACTCCGTGTAAAAGGAGAAAAGGGTGTACAAGAATATATTGTAAAAGAAGTTCAAAGAGTTTACAGACTTCAAGGTGTAGACATCAACGACAAACACATTGAAATAATTGTTAGACAAATGCTATCAAAGTGCAAGATAGAAGATGCAGGAGATACAGATTTACTTCCAGGATCACTTGTAAATGTAGTTGATTACAAAGAAGCAAATAAAAAAGCAATCGAAGAAGGTAAAGAACCAGCAATTGGTCATATAAACCTACTTGGGATTACAAAGGCATCTCTTGCAACAGACTCCTTCTTATCAGCAGCATCCTTCCAAGAAACAACTAGAGTTCTTACAGATGCAGCAATAAAGGGCAAAGAAGATAAGCTTGAAGGTCTAAAAGAAAATATAATCATTGGACAACTTATACCAGCAGGTACTGGTGCTCGCATAAATTCCAAAGTACAAATTGGCATAGATGAGAGATTAAAAGAAGATTATAATATATTAGAAAATTCTGAAGTAATTTCTAAAGATGAAATCAAAAAAGAATTAAAAGAAGAAGTAACACTTTCAGAAGAAGAATAAAATATAAAAGAGATGTTGTGATTTTTACAGCATCTCTTTTTGCATTATAATAAATAATTGCTTTAGCTTCAAGTAATAACATTTACAATAGATAATTTTCAAAAAAGTTATATAATTAAATAAAAGGTTTTAATCTTAATAAAGATTTTCCACTTATATTTGTTTTAGTTCATTATATTATTGTTAAGGGTATAATATTTCAAGATGTGATTAGGAGATTATATGAATAGATTATTTTCATTTTTTATATTGGCAATTTTTTTCTCTTTATACTTATATGTTATTGGAATTATTGAAAAAAAAAGAGGAATGCAAATTGATAATAGTAGAGTAATGGAAGATTACATTTATATTATTATGTTTATTGAATTTTGGATTTCATCTATTTTTAGTCAAAATAGATTATATTTATTCTTTGCAGGATTTGGTATTATTATCTACTTTATTTATAAAACCACGACAGAAGATATCTTTAAGAATAAATATGTGAATGATCCAAGACTTTATAAAATAACTACAATTTTTACTCAAGTTATTATTATAATATATCAACTAATATTTTTTATTAACTTAAAGGATGGACATACAATTAAAGCCTTCGCAAAAAGTGATTTTTTAATAATCTTGCCATGTTTATCAATAGTTATATTGTGGTACAGTTATTTTACATCTAAGAGGGCAATTTGTAAAATTTTTGTAGAAAAAGATAATTACAGAAAAATCTTTATTACTTTTCAAATTTTATTTCTATTAATTTTTATTTTCTTTAGTTTTTATAATTTTATAAATATTAATAGATTTGATTTTTATTTAGAAAAAATTTAGGATAAAAAAATTAGAAGGACTTAAAAATTTAAAATAATTTAAAAAAATATGAGAATTTGGCGAATTTCTCATATTTTTTATTGACTTAATTGTTTTGTAATGGTAAAATTGATGAGTATTTGAGACGAAAAGACTACCTAATACTGGGTAGTCTTTGAAATGTCCAATGCTATTATTAAAACAGGAGGTGCAATTAATGCCTACAATTAACCAATTAGTAAGAAATGGTAGAAAGAAAATTCACAGTAAATCTAAATCACCAGCTCTTGATGTAAACTATGACACACTTAAAAAAGTTGAAACTGAAGTTAATTCTCCACAAAAAAGAGGAGTATGTGTTGCAGTAAGAACAGTAACACCTAAAAAACCGAATTCAGCTCTTAGAAAGGTTGCTAGAGTTCGTTTAACAAATGGATACGAAGTTATGGCTTACATTCCAGGAATCGGACACAATTTACAAGAACACAGTGTTGTTTTAATCCGTGGTGGAAGAGTTAAGGATTTACCAGGTGTTAGATACCATATCGTTAGAGGTACTCTTGATACAGCTGGAGTTACAGATAGAAAGCAAGCTAGATCTAAATATGGTACTAAGAAACCTAAAAATTGATTGAATTTTTTATGAGAATTTATAGATTTTTGGCTTACGGGCTCAACCTGAGTACCAATGAATCGACTGAAAAATAGTTAAGGAGGGAAGTTATGCCAAGAAAAGGACATATCCAAAAACGTGAAGTTATGGCTGATCCAGTGTATAGTGATGTAGTTATCACTAAACTTATAAATAATGTTATGCTTGACGGCAAAAAAGGTACTGCTCAAAGAATTGTTTATACAGCACTTGAAAATATAGCAGAACAAACTGGAGAAGACGCACTTGAAGTATTTTATAAGGCACTAAATAATGTAATGCCTGTACTTGAAGTAAAGGGAAGAAGAATAGGCGGTGCTACTTACCAAGTTCCAATGGAAGTTAGACCGGAAAGACGTCAAACTCTAGGACTTAGATGGTTAGTTAAATATGCAAGAGCCAGAGGCGAAAAGACAATGGACGAAAGACTTGCAAAAGAAATACTTGATGCATCTAATGGACTAGGCGGAAGCGTTAAGAGAAAAGATGAAATGCATAGAACAGCAGAAGCTAACAAGGCCTTTGCTCACTATAGATGGTAATAAGGGGAGGAATTTATGGCTCGCGATATACCATTAGAAAAATATAGAAATATTGGTATTATGGCCCATATTGATGCTGGAAAGACTACTACTACTGAACGTATTCTTTTCTACGCCGGAAAGATTCACAAAATAGGTGAAACTCACGAAGGTGCAGCACAAATGGACTGGATGGAACAAGAACAAGAAAGAGGTATTACAATTACTTCTGCGGCTACTACTGCTCACTGGAAGGGTTACAGACTTAACATCATCGATACTCCTGGACACGTTGACTTTACAGTTGAAGTTGAAAGATCTCTAAGAGTTCTTGATGGTGCAGTTGCACTTTTTGACGCAAAAAGCGGTGTAGAACCTCAATCTGAAACTGTTTGGAGACAAGCAGATAAATATCATGTTCCAAGAATTGCTCATATTAACAAGATGGACGTTACAGGAGCTGATTTCTTTAGATCAGTTCAAACTATTGACAAGAAACTACATGGTAACCCAATTCCAATTCAAATTCCAATAGGAGCTGAAGATACATTTATTGGAATGATTGACCTTGTTGAAATGAAAGCAGAAATTTACAAGGACGAGCTAGGTAAAGAAATCGAAATTACTGATGTTCCAGAAGAATACCTAGACCTTGCAAATGAATACAGAGAAAAATTAATTGAAAAAGCTTCAGAATTTGATGAAGACTTAATGATGGCTTATCTTGAAGGCGAAGAAATCGACAAAGAACTTCTTAAAAAAGCTATAAGAAAGGGAACACTTGCTGTTGAGATTACTCCAGTATCTTGTGGATCTTCTTACAAGAACAAGGGAGTTCAACTTCTTCTTGACGCAATCATAGACTACCTTCCATCTCCAATTGATGTTCCTGCAATCATAGGTACTGATATGGATGGAAATGAAGTTGACAGACATTCATCAGATGACGAACCTTTCTCAGCACTTGCATTTAAAATCGTTACTGACCCATATGTTGGTAAACTTGCATACTTTAGAGTTTATTCTGGAGTATTACAAGCTGGTTCATATGTAATGAATTCAACTAAGGGCAAGAGAGAAAGAATCGGAAGAATTCTTCAAATGCACGCAAACAAGAGACAAGAAATTGAAGAAGTCCACGCAGGAGAAATTGCTGCAGCCGTAGGTCTTAAAGATACTACTACTGGTGATACTCTTTGTGATGAAAAGAGTTTAGTAATTCTTGAAAATATGGAATTCCCAGAACCAGTTATCTCTGTTGCAATTGAACCAAAGACTAAAGCTTCTCAAGATAAGATGGCTCTTGCATTAGCAAAACTTGCTGAAGAAGACCCAACTTTTAAAACATATACTGATGAAGAAACTGGTCAAACAATTATCGCAGGAATGGGTGAACTTCACCTTGATATAATTGTTGATAGACTTTTAAGAGAATTTAAAGTTGAGGCTAATATTGGTAACCCTCAAGTTTCTTATAGAGAAGGTATTAAGAAGGCTGCTGAAGGCGAAGCTAAATACGCTCGTCAATCAGGTGGTCGTGGACAATATGGTCACGCTAAAATCAGAATTGAACCTAATAAACCAGGAGAAGGTTTTGTATTTGAAAATGCCGTAGTTGGTGGTGCAATTCCTAAGGAATTTATTGGACCTACTCAACAAGGTATTGAAGAAGCACTTAAATCTGGTATTGTTGGTGGATACGAGGTACTTGATGTTAAGGTAACTCTTTATGATGGATCTTACCACGAAGTTGACTCTTCTGAAATGGCATTTAAGATTGCTGGATCTATGGCAGTTAGAGATGCACTTGCAAAAGCAGACCCAGTGCTTCTTGAACCTATGATGAAAGTTGAAGTTACAACTCCTGAAGAATACATGGGAGATGTAATTGGAGATATTAACTCAAGACGTGGTAGAATGGAAGGTATGGAACTTGTAGCTGGAGCTCAAATCGTTACAGCATATGTACCACTAGCAGAAATGTTTGGATACGCAACTAGCCTTCGTTCAAATACACAAGGAAGGGCAAACTACTCAATGCAATTTGATCACTACGAAGAAGTACCAGCATCAATTGCCGAAGAAGTAGTTGGAGATAAAAAGAAAAACTAAAATTTAGGAGGATTAATAATGGCTAAAGCAAAATTTGAAAGAAATAAACCACAT
>NZ_JBNPOJ010000022.1:0-23112 GCF_050315115.1 Peptoniphilus sp. SGI.035 | reverse complement strand
AGAAGCAAAAGTTGATGACAATAATTCAGCTACACCAGCAATTAATGATGTAATTGAAGGCGATAAAGTTATCACTGGTAAAGGTGAACCAGGAGCGGATATTGTTGTAACTGATGATAATGGAAATATTATTGGTGAAACTAAGGTTAATGATGATGGAACTTGGTCAGTAATTGTACCTGATGGCAAAGAACCTAAAGCAGGTGATGTTATTAGAGCAACTCAAACTGAAGAAGGAAAGACACCAACATCAGCAACTACAGTTGTTAAAGAAAGATATACTCCAGGTGAAGTTGATGAACCGATAATTCGTGGTAGAGATCACAAGACTCCAACTTATCCAGTTTATACAGTAGTACCTGGAAAGACTGGTCAAGGTTCAACAGTTATCGACAAACTTTGGTATATATTCCACATTGATGAATATGATTACCAAGAAGTTAGAAACTACAAGTCTACTGATCACAAGATGGACGTTACTCCTGTCATTAGAAATGACAGAACTATGCTTCCATTAAGATATGTAGCAGAAGCTATTGGAGCAGATGTTAATTGGGATGCTAAGACTAGGACAGCAACATTTACTAAGGACGGTTTAACTGCTGTAATTCAAATTGACAGCGACGAAATTGTTCTTTCAAATGGAAAGACTATTAAGATGGATGCTAAACCTCTTAACATCAATGACAGAATTCTAGTACCAGTTACTAATGTAGCAAATGTATTTGGTTTAACTAATGGAAATACTCTTGATGGAGTAGACCAAGACATTGAATGGGATGGAGAAGCTAGAACAGCTACAATTTATATTAGAAGATAAATTGTGCAAAGAAGAAAGACCGAGCAATCGGTCTTTTCTTTTACATATTTTTAAAATTTGGAAGGGATTTTTACGAGTAAGTTCTTTATAAGGGTTTGCAATATACAATTTAATTATAAAGAATTTATTGATAAAATTTTAAAGGGAATTTATAGTTTTAGACCATCTTCAATATTTTTAGATGGTCTAAATTTTTTTAATATTTTAATTCTTTTTCTATTATTTTTTTCATGACTTCTTTTTCGTTTTTAAATTTGTGGTCTTTGTAATAGAGGATGATAATTTGTGAGGGGCTTTTTATTTTTTCTCGATTTAAGATTTCAAAGGGAAGGTCTTTTTTTTGAATGTAGTAGCAAAGATTTTTGGCGTCATAAAGTGCGTCTTCTGTATTTATCTTTAGGCTAAATTTTTTGTTTTGAGTTGGAAAATCTTTTGCAAGTTCCTCTTTGTTTTCTAATTTACAAAAATTTAAAAATCCTCTGGAATTTTTTATTATATCTCTATTATTTATTTCGAGGGTGTATTGTTCCTTTGTATTAAAGTAATTTTTATTATAATTTGTCAGTCCCAAAATTTCTATGGTATTGTTTTTTAGTTTTAAATCTTCTATAAAAAACATAAAATTTAAAATATTGAGGGATAATTCTTTACATAAATTTTCACTGATTTTTAAGTCCAAAGAAATTAAATTTTCTAAGCTAATAAAATTATATTCTAAAATTTTTTCTAAGGATTCTTTTTCGCCTTCTACATATTTTTTGAAAAGTGTTTTTATTTTTATGCCTTCGTAATTTTTTTTGTCCTTTAATGCTTCTTTTTCGATAAACTTTTCTATAAGTGCTTTATTTGAATGGGAGGATAGATTAAATATAAAGTTATATTTTTTTGTGATTTCTTGTAGGTCGATGAAATTTAAATCTATGTCTTTATTAAAATAAAATTTTGTTTTTGATTTTATAAAGGGTATGTCAAAGGATTTGCCAGAGTAGGATACAAGTTCTCTTCCTGAAATCAAGGGTAATACTTCTTCCAACAATTTTTTCTCTTCTTTGAAATTTTCTATGCAAAAAGTTTTTACTATTTCTGAATTTTTTTCTATTATACTCACTGCGATAAGGGAATCAATTTCTCGTGAAAGTCCAGAAGTTTCTATTTTTATGTAATTTTTTGAAGTTCTTTTAGTTTTTCTTTCTAATTTTTTCACGCTATCACCAATATAAGTATATCATTAAATTTTTTGCAATTTTATAATTTTTCACCGTAATTCTAATTCCAATTATAAATAGAATCGACAATCATATTATAGTATAATATATGGGAAAGTTTTTATTATGATAGAAGGAAGATTTATGATTTATTTAGATAATTGTGCAACTACAAAGCCCGATGCGGAAGTTATTGATATGATGATGAAGGCACTTGTCCATGATTTTGCAAATCCTTCGTCTCTTCACAGCTTTGGTCATAGGGTTGAAAGGGAAATTGAGGTTGCTAGAAAAAATGTCGCTGCACTTATTGGTGCTAATGCTGATGAAATTTATTTTACATCGGGAGGAACGGAAAGCAATAATATTGCTATACATGGTGCTATTCTAAAAAATAGGAGAAGGGGCAAGAGGATTATAACTTCTGCCATTGAACATGCATCTATTGACGATCAATTTAAGCACTACAAAGAACTTGGCTACGATGTTTGTTATTTAGATGTGGACAATACTGGTGCAGTCGATGTAGAAAAGTTTAAAGAAGCGGTAAGTGAGGATACCATTTTAGTTTCTCTCATCTATGTTCACAACGAGCTTGGTACTGTAAATAATATTAGAAAACTTTTTGATATTGCAAAGTCAAAAAACAAAAATATTTTGTGCCATGTTGATGGAGTTCAAGCTGTTGGAAAAATTCCCGTTGATGTAAAGGACTTGGGCTGCGATACTTTTTCTTTTTCTTCACATAAAATCTATGGGCCAAAGGGCATGGGCGCTCTTTACAAAAGAAGGGATTTAAACATAGAAAGTCTTGTAATTGGCGGTGGTCAAGAAAGAGGTCTTAGATCGGGTACGGAAAATGTGCCTGGCATACTTGGTTTTGGCAAGGCTTGTGAACTCACTAAAAGAGATTTAGAAAAGAGGCTTAGCCATGCGAAAGAGATAAAGGATTATTTTCTTGAGAAATTAGGGGAGAATTTAGAGGATTATAAGATAAATACGCCAGAAAATGCTACGGATTTTATAATTTCTCTTTCAATTTTAGATATTAGGGCAGAGGTTCTCCTCCACTACTTAGAAGGCGATGAGATTTACATTTCAACGGCATCTGCTTGTAATTCTAATGGTACACACAAGTCCAATACTTTAAAGGCAATTGGTCTATCAGATAAGTATGCAGAAGGGACAATAAGAGTTTGTACTTCAAAGGATACTACAAAAGGAGAAATAGATATTTTTGTGGAAAAACTTGTTAAGTATGTAGGTGAAATTAGAAATATTATTAGGGGGTGATAAAATGAAAAAAGTTATGGCGCTCTCCCTTGGTGAGCTTGTATTAAAGGGAAAAAATAGATATAAATTTGTAAATAAACTTATTTCAACTATTAAGAGAAATCTTAGAAATATTGACCATGGCAAAATTTATCAAAATATGGGAAAGGTCTATGTGGAACTTGTGGCTGATAATGAGGACAAGATGATAAATCGTCTTAAACACGTCTTTGGCATTGTCTATATTGCGCCTTGTTATGTTGTGGAAACTAATTGGGATAAAATTGAAGAAGGCGTAATAACAATTGTGGATGAAGCTTTGAAAAAAAACCCAAATTACAAAACTTTTAAGGTAAAGACAAATAGAGGCGACAAATCCTTCCCGCTTAATTCCATGGAAATAAGTGCCAAAATAGGCGGCATTGTCCTTAAAAATTTTGATATAAAAGTAGATGTTCACCAGCCGGATTTTTATGTTTACTGCGATTTAAAAAAGGATACTTATATTTATATAGACAAATTTAAGGCTTATGGTGGACTTCCATCTGGCACAAATGGCAGGGGACTTCTCCTCCTTTCTGGTGGGATTGACTCTCCAGTTGCTGGATTTTTAATGGCGAAAAGAGGTGTCCTCGTGGACTGTTTGCACTTCCATTCCTATCCTTTCACTTCTGAAAGGGCAGAGGAAAAGGTAAAAAAACTTGCAGAGGATATTTCTACTTTTTCTGGAGAATTAACTTTTTATTCTGTAAATATTTTGGATATTCAGAAGGAAATTAATATAAATTGTCCTGAGGATGAGATGACTATTATCTCCCGTAGATTTATGATGAGAATTGCAGATAAAATTGCAAAAGAAGGGAGATATGATTGCATTATCACTGGAGAAAACCTTGGACAAGTTGCATCACAAACTATTGATGGTCTAAAGGTTACTAATGATATTACAGAAAAACTTGTCTTTAGACCACTTATTGGCATGGATAAGGTAAATATTATAGACATAGCCAAGGACATAGATACTTACGAGACATCAATCCTTCCCTTTGAAGATTGTTGTACGGTGTTTTTGCCAAAGCATCCACTTTTGACGCCAACTGTGGAGGGAATAGTAAAATCTGAGGAAAAACTTGACTGCGACAAGCTCGTAGATGAAGCTTTAAATAAAATGAAAATAGAAAAAATAGGAGGAAGCAATGAAGAATAAAAACAGAGGTGCTGTGGGGATTATTGCAATAATAGCTATTGTCGTTGTATTTGCAATTTTCTTTGGCGGACAGTGGAATAATCTAGTTAAACTAGATGAGGATGTAAATGGTGCATGGGCACAAGTTCAAAACCAAGTAAAAAGGCGTGCAGATTTAATTCCAAATGTTGTAGAAACTGTTAAGGGTTATGCAAGCCACGAAAAGGAAACTTTTACAGAAATAACAAAGGCTCGTGCTGGTATTTCTGAGGCAAGCACACCTAAGGAACTTGCTGAAGCAAATGATAATTTGACAGAAGCTATTGGAAGGTTAAATGTAGTGGTAGAAAACTATCCAGAGCTAAAGACAAATCAAAATTTCTTAGATCTACAAGCACAACTTGAAGGCACTGAAAATAGGATTGCCACTGAAAGAATGAGATATAACGAAACAGTTAAAATTTACAACCAAAAAGTTAGAAGATTTCCAACAAATATTATTGCAAAAATTTTAGGATTTAGTGCAAGAGATTATTTTGAGGTTTCAGAAAAGGATAATAAAGTACCAGAAGTTAAGTTTTAGGTGATTAAGATGAAAAAATTGGCAGCTACAATTTTATTTGTATTCACCTTGATATTCAATGTTTATGCAGCCTTTGACAAAAACAATATGTCCTATAATGTCTATGACGAGACAAATACTCTTAGCCAAGATACAATAGATTATTTAAATAAGACAACTTATGATTTAAAAAAGAAAACTGGTGGAGAAATTGCCGTAATTGTAGTAAAGGATTTAGAAAATTATTCTATTGAAGAGTATGGCACGAAAATTTTTAATGATATAAAAATTGGAGATAAAGACGAGGATAATGGAGTTCTATTGCTTGTGGCATTATTAGACGATACACATAGATATGTGAGAATAGAGACGGGATATGGCTCTGAGGGTTTTATTCCCGATGCCTATGCTTCGAGGATTATTAGGGTTATGGGAAAAGTTGTTTCTGAAAATGAAGGCGACAGACCCTTTGAGAAGGCAATCCTAGAAGGCTATGCTCAGATTGTTAAATTATATGAAAGGGAATATGATGTTGACATTGTGGCGAGAGAACCACAAGAAGAAATCAATTATTCTGACGATTATAATGATGAAGGCGGTGCCTTTGAATCTATTATTAAAATTGTAATTATTATATTTATAATTTCAATAATTTTCGGAGGTTCAAGTCGTGGATCTGGTGGAAGAGGTTCTGGTGGAAGAAGGCGAAGAGGTCCGATAATATTCTGGGGACCTGGAAATTTTGACGACGATTTTGGCGGAGGCTTTGGTGGCTTCGGTGGAAGTGGCGGCTTCGGAGGATCAGGTGGAGGTTTTGGCGGCTTCGGCGGCGGAGGTTCATCTGGTGGCGGTGGTGCTAGCGGAAGTATTTAGCCTCATCTAGCTAAAGCTAAATATAACTGAAAAAATTCCAATTAAAATTATTTGATGAAGAAAATATATTAATAGAGAATGCCTTCCCATGACATTTATAAAGTTGTGGGAGGCTTCTTTTTTTGCGACTTTTATAATATAAAATAAGAAGTATCCCATATAGAATAAAAATATCCATGGAATTATTGGAAAATAATCTCCTGATGAAAAATTTTTGTCGGGAAAACCAAGAAAAAATAAATTCAGGTCGTAAAAAGACTTTGGAAGATGAAATCTATTAAAGAAAATACTTCCATAGTAAATATTTTTTAAAGTTATAAATAAAATTGTGTTGACAATAAGTCCAAATTGTGGATTTATTTTTTTTATGAAATTTTTTAAAAGCATGTGAATTAATGTTGCAGCAGCAAAAAAATGAATGATGCCAAAATAAATTGCATCATCTCTTGAAAAAATATAGGATCCCACAGTGATTAAAAGAGAAAGTCCAGTTAAAATCAAAAACTTTTTCTTAAAATTATGTGAAAAATGTGTAGAGTAACCTGAAATCAAAATAAAGGAAGTACAAATGTATTGTTGGTAGTAGTAAAAGTCATGATTAAAATTAAAGCCATAAAAATTTTCAAGATCAAACAAGCCGTGAAAAATTATCATATTTATAATAGTAAAGCCACGCAAAAAATCTATGGCATTGTATCTTTTTTTTGTAGTATCCATTTTACACCTCTGGAAAATTATAACATAAATCAGAGATGCATAATAAATATTAAGTAAGAATATAGAAAAAGCCACAAGAGAATACTTTATAATATTCTTTTGCAGCTTTTTATATAAGAGATTATTCAGTATTTACTTGTAAGAAAAAGGTAAACACCTTTTATAATAAAATAAGATAGAAATCCGAGAATACCATAAAATACTTTATCAGACATAATCATTCATCCCCTTGACATCTATAAGGATCTAAATTGCACTCATTAACATATATAGGTCTTCTGGTTAATTTAGCCTCTGACTTTATGTATTTTTCTATTCTTTCTAAGCCGTAAGATATCCAACTAGCTGGTGGTTTTCCTGTAGTATACTCAATAACTCCATCTATTACCCAAGCAACTACAACTCCACTAAAAAAAACAGCTAGTGCCGAAGACCTATCTTGAAAATTATTATCACTGTTTGATATTTCTATAGATGTTGAGCATGAGTTATCTGTAGAGTAGTCATATTGATTAGCAAAAGCATTGATAGGACTTATTAATTGTAATGTCAACAAAGATATAGGTAATAGTGTACCAAAAGTTTTTTTCATAAATACCTCTTAATAATTTAGTGTGATTAAATAATAAATCGAAAAATTATATTTGTCAATGTAAAATTTTGTAAATAAATAATATACAAATAAATAATCTTGACATTATTATTTTTAACATTTATACTCTAATGAGTTTAATAATTTAAGTAATTTGTTTAATATTTTAGGTGATGCAATGGATATTGGAAATAAAATAAGAGATATGAGAATTGAAAAAGGTCTTACGCAGGAAGAACTCGCAGATAGATCGGAACTCACTAAGGGATTTATCTCTCAAATTGAAAGAAATTTGACATCGCCTTCTGTTGATTCTCTTTTAGATATTTTAGAGGCTCTTGGGACAGATCCTTCTCATTTTTTTAAAAAAGAAGAAAATGAAAAAATCACTTTTAAAGATGAGGATTTTTTTGAAAGTGAAAATGAAGAACTTGGCTATGTTCTTGATTGGGTTGTGCCCAATGCACAAAAAAATGAAATGGAGCCTATGCGAATAAAAATAAGTCCTGGTGGAAAATCAAAAGAGGTTCAACCCTACGAGGGGGAAGAGTTTGGCTATGTCATAAGAGGTAGCGTAACTCTAATTTATGGAAATAAAGAGTATAAAGTTAAAAAGGGAGAAAGTTTTTATTTTAAAGCAAATAGCTCCCATTATTTAAAAAATGAAGGAAAGTGTGAAGCTGAGATTTTGTGGATTTCTTCTCCACCAAATTTTTAGGCGGTGAATTATGGAAAATTATGTAATTGAATTAAAAAATGTAACAAAAAGTTTTGACGACAATGTTATTTTAAAGGATTTTAATATTAAGGTTAAAAAGGATGAATTTCTTACAATTTTAGGGCCAAGTGGTTGTGGAAAGACAACTATTTTAAGATTAATTGGCGGTTTTGAAGCGCCAGATGAAGGGCAAATTCTTTTTAATGGCAATGATATTACAAATAAAGAGCCTTATGAGAGAAAGATAAACACAGTTTTTCAAAAGTACGCTCTTTTTCCACATATGAATGTCTACAAAAATATTGCCTTTGGTCTTAATATTAAGAAAATGGACAAAAAACTTATAAAAGAAAAGGTAAGGGAAGTTTTAAAACTCGTAAATTTAGAGGGCTTTGAAAACAGAGAAATTGAATCTCTTTCTGGTGGACAGCAACAGAGAATTGCTATTGCAAGAGCCCTTGTAAATGAACCTGAGGTTCTTTTGTTAGATGAACCTCTTGGTGCACTTGACTTAAAACTTAGGCAAGCCATGCAGATTGAGTTAAAGAGAATTCAAAAAAGTGTTGGAATAACTTTTATTTATGTTACTCACGATCAAGAAGAAGCACTTTCTATGAGCGATACTATAATTGTTTTAAATAATGGCAAAATTCAACAAATGGATACTCCGCTAAATATTTATAATGAGCCTAAAAATGCCTTTGTTGCTGATTTTATTGGCGAATCAAATATTATTAAGGCAAAAATGTTAGAAGATTTTAAAGTAAGATTTTTGGATTATGATTTTGTCTGTGTGGACAAGGGATTTAATAATGGAGAAGATGTTGAAGTAGTTGTAAGACCTGAAGACGTGCTTTTAGTAGATGAAAATTATCAAATTGAAGGAACTGTTACAAGTTTAGTCTTTAAAGGTGTTCACTACGAAATGACTGTGGATGTAGATGGTTATAGTATGCTTGTGCAATCAACTGAAAAAAGAGAAGTGGGAGATAGGACAGGCATTGTTATAAAGCCCGATTTAATCCATGTAATGAGGTTGTCATGAAAAAATTTTCAATTGTATATTTATTTTGGGGATTAGTTTTTATTGTATTGCCGCTATTTTTGATACTAGCTCATGCGCTAAGTTCCAATACAAATTTAGCTGATTTTTCCTTTACTTTAGATAATTTTGCAAGATTTTTTGAGCCTTTATATGTAAAAATTTTAATTACTTCCATAATTCTTGCTGCTGTTTCAACTCTTTTTTGTCTAGTAATTGGATATCCAGTTGCCTATATTATTTCAAAAATGAGTGAAAAAGTGAGAAATAATTTGATTTTAGTTTTTATAATTCCAATGTGGATGAATTTTCTACTAAGGACTTATGCTTGGCTAACACTTCTTGGAAATAATGGTCTTATAAATAAATTTATTGGACTTTTTGGTCTTGGACCTTGGGACTTAATGTATAATTCTAAGGCAATTATGATAGGTATGGTTTATAACTTTTTGCCTTTTATGGTTCTTCCAATTTATACAGTGCTTCTAAAAATGGATCAAAAATTAATTGAAGCTGCAAAGGACCTTGGAGCAAATGATTTTAAAGTTTTTGTAAAAGTTATTTTTCCACTTTCACTTCCAGGCATTTACACAGGTATAACTATGGTATTTATTCCTGCGATTTCTACTTTCGTAGTGCCAAACTTACTTGGTGGAAACAACTTCTACTTAATAGGAAATTTAATTGAAAAGCAGTTTACTTTCACGGGAGATTGGGGCTTTGGTTCTGCTATTTCCATGGTGCTAATATTTATTATGCTTTTGATTTTATTAATACCAAAATTATTTAATAAAAAAATTAAAACTGGAGAGATGCAAGGAGGTTTGATGTGAAAAAAATAATAGATAGAATTTATTTGTTTTTGACCTTTATATTTTTGTACGCACCAATAGTTATTCTTGTGGTCTTTAGTTTTAACAATTCAAAATTAAGGGGATCTTGGGCAGGCTTTACTTTAAAGTGGTATAAAAAGCTATTTAACGACCCAGCAATTTTATCATCTCTTTGGACTACAATTCTTGTTGCAGTAGTTGCAACAGTTATTTCTACGATTGTGGGAACAGTTGCTGCCATTGCAATAAATGAACTTCGTGGCTTTAAAAGGGATGTTATATTAAATATTAATTATCTTCCAGTGATAAATCCTGATATTGTAACAGCAGTTGCACTAATGGGATTATTTGGACTATTTAATATAAGAATGGGATACACCACTATGATTATTTCACATATTACTTTTTGTATTCCCTATGTAATTTTGTCAATCCTCCCAAAGTTAAATCAATTAAATAAAAACACAGTTGAAGCAGCCTTAGATTTAGGAGCGACGCCAACTTATGCAATTATGCACGTGGTAATTCCACAGATAAAACCTGCAATACTTACGGGTGCTTTGATGTCATTTACACTTTCCATTGACGATTTTGTAATTTCTTTCTTCAACACTGGACAAGGAGTTTCAAATTTATCAATTACAATTTATTCAATGGCTAGAAAGGGAATAAACCCTTCAATAAATGCAGTTTCAACACTTATGTTAGTATCATTATTAATTTTACTTGTAATAATTAACAAGAGAAGTGAAAAAAATAAAAATTTTGAGGTGAATCTATGAAAAAAATAATTTTAGCACTATCACTATTAATGCTTTTAACTTTAACTGCTTGTGGTAAAGAAAAAAGTGCAAAGGAAGAAATTTACGTTTATAACTGGGGTGAATATATTGACCCACAAATTTTAAAGGATTTCCAAAAGGAAACGGGAATAAAGGTAAATTATGGCACTTACGCATCTAATGAAGACCTTTATATAAAGATGACTCAATCACAAGACAAGTACGATGTAGTAGTTCCAAGCGATTATATGATTGAAAGACTTTCTAAGGAAGGTTTAATTCAAGAAATTAATTTTAAAAACATTCCAAATTTTGATGGAGTTGAAGATAATTTAAAAAATCCAACTTTTGACCCCGAAAATAAATATTCAGTGCCATATTTCTGGGGAACTGTGGGAATTGTCTACAATAAGAAAGAGGTTAAAGACCCAGTTGATTCTTGGAATATTTTGTGGAATGAAAAATACAAAAATCAAATAATTATGTATAATTCACAAAGAGATACTATTGGCATTGCACTAAAAAGACTTGGTTACTCCCTAAATTCTACAAGTGAAAAGGAATTGCAAGAAGTAAAGAAATCTCTTATTGAACAAAAACCTTTAGTTTACGCATATCTCGACGATGATGGACGTGATGTAGTAGTGCAAGGAGATGCAAATCTTTCTGTTATGTATTCTGGGGATGCACTTCTAATGATGCAACAAAATAAAGATTTAGATTATGTAGTGCCAAAGGAAGGTTCTAATATTTGGTACGACTCTATGGTTATACCAAAGAACGCAAAGAATGTTTCTGGAGCAGAAAAATTTATTAATTATATGCTTAAACCTGAAGTGCAAGCTAAAAATGCAGAATACTGTGTTGGATACACTTCACCAGTTAAGGGCGTAAAAGACCTTCTTCCTGATGAAATTAAAAATTCCAAGGTTGCATATCCAGACATTGACAAACTTCCACCACTTGAAGCTTTTAGAGATCTTGGCGATTTTATAAAAGTTTACGACAGAATTTGGACAGAAATAAATGCTTCTAATCTTTAATATGCTAATAAATTTGTTTATTTTAAGACCTTCATGTGTTATTATAATATAAGCGAAATGTTTTCATAATGGAGGTTTAAAATGAACAAGAGAATAAAAAAGCTTGTAATACTTGCAATTTTCTTATTAGCACTTATGTTAGTTTCTTTAACCGCTTTTTTTAGCAAGTCTCTTATGTGGCCAAATTCAAATGTGGAAAGAAAATTTGATGGAATTTTATTTAACAATTCCGATGGAGTTGAAAATCTTCAAGTTGCCAGATCTGTTGTCGACGATGGCGGTGAAAAACTTATAAAATACGATGTAAAATTCAATTACACGGGCGAAGACACGACTGCAAGAATAATGGGTACACCTGTTAGACAAATTTTCTTTGGCGAAGGAGTAAAATTCAGCAAGTCAAAGGTAAATCTAAAGGGTGATTTTGATAAAATAAACAAATCACTTTTTGAAGAAAAATTAAAATTAAAGGTTAAAGATTTCTACAACAAAACTGATAATAAAGAGTTTAAAGCAGTTAGTGAAGTAAAACTTAATTTGTCAGAAAAAGTTGGGGAATATGAGTTTGAAGTTTATTACAATCCAAACCCACTATATTTTTCTGGTGGACAAAAAGTTGAAGACGCATCAATATTCGTAACTAATGCTAAGGTAGAAAATTGGACAGAAACAACAAAATCAACTGATAGCGTAAAGGAAGCTTATACAAATTCCGGTTATTATATAAATAAATTAGAATTAATTAACCAAAGTTTGATTAATAAAATTTCACTGATTAACACAATTGCAACAGTGGTATTTTTAGTGCTAACACTTGGCGTAATTGCACTAATTTGGATAGACAAGGGAAGTTTCCCAATTTATCTAGGGGCATTGTTTATTATGATTCCTGCTTTCTTTAGATTTATGGACAAGGGAACAAGTAACCTTGGGGTACTAATTGTATATCCAATTTTAGGATTTATTGCATCAATAGTAGCGAGATTTTTATCAGCAGATGAGGATGCAACTTTTGGAATAAAAGAATTGAAACAGTCAGTAGCATTTTTATTAATGTATTTTGTAATTTCAGTTGTATTATTTATAATTCCAAGAGTATTTATAGGTTAAAAATTTTAAAATTTAAAGCTCAACTAAGTTGGGCTTTTTTTATGAAAACTTTTTTATTGTTATAACTTACATTAAAATTGAAATACTTTTAGTTATAATATATAATTTAATTAAATAACAATAGGAGGATTTTTTATGAAGAAAAAACTAAGTTTAGTCGCAGTTTTATTGTTAGCAATGACACTTGTTGCTTGTGGTGGCGGAAATAAAAAGGATGCAGGAAAAGATGCAAACGCTACTAATAAAAAAACTACAGAAGAAGCTAAGACTACTGATGTAAATGTTGGATTTGTAACTGACGAAGGTGGAGTTAACGACCAATCTTTTAACCAAGGTGTTTGGGAAGGATTACAAAAAGCTCAAAAAGAACTTGGAGTTAAAGCTGAATACATTGAATCTAAAGATACTAAGGACTATACTCCAAATTTAGAAACTTTTGCGGACCAAGAAAAGAATTTAATTGTTGGTGCTGGTTTTAAAATGGGCGATGCAATAGCTGAAGCTGCTGCAATGTATCCTGAAACTAATTATGCAATAGTTGACGTAGACGTAACTGCTGGAAAAGATGGTAAAAAAGTTGAAGCTCCAAAGAATTTACTTGGAATTATGTTTAGGGCACAAGAACCATCTTTCTTAGTTGGCTATATTGCTGGTATGACTTCTGAAACTAACAAAGTTGGATTTGTTGGTGGACAAGAAGGTAATATTATTTGGGGATTTGAATATGGTTACAGAGCTGGCGTTGATTATGCAGCTAAGGAAAAGGGAACTAATATTGAAATTCTTAGCCAATATGTAGGTAATTTCACTGATGCTCAAAAGGGCAAATCAATTACTGCAACAATGTTCCAAAATGGAGCTGACGTAGTATTCCATGCAGCTGGTGGAGCTGGAGAAGGCGTTATTGAAGCTGCTAAAGAAGCTGGTAAATGGGCAATTGGTGTAGACAGAGACCAAAGCGATAGAGCTCCTGAAAATGTATTAACTTCTGCAATGAAAAATGGCGATGTTGCTATTTATCAAGTTGTAAAAGATATGCAAGAAGGCAAGTTTGAAGGTGGAAAAACTATTGAGCTAGGTCTTGCTAATGACGGAGCAGTTGGCATTGCACCAACTTCTGACAAAAATGTTAAACCAGAAATCTTAAAGAAGGTTGATGAAATCACTAAAAAGATTATTTCTGGCGAAATTAAAGTTCCTTACAACAAAGAAACTTACGAACAATATAAATAATTTTAATAGGTAAAGATTTAAAAAATCATCTCATTGATAAATGAGGTGATTTTTTATTACAATTTATTTTTAAATTTTATAAATCTTTGGTATAATTTAGTAAACATAACAAAGGAGCGTTTGTCTTGGAAATTGATAATAAAGATTTAGTCGTTCGCATGAAGAATATCACAAAAAAATTTGGAGATTTCATTGCAAACGACGGTATTGATCTTGATATTAGAAGAGGTGAAATTCATTCTCTTCTTGGAGAAAATGGTGCTGGAAAAACTACTCTTATGAATATGCTTTACGGCTTGAGTTCTCCTACATCGGGTGAAATTTATATAAATAACGAGAAAAAAGAGTTTAAGGATCCAAATGACGCAATAAAAGCAGGACTAGGAATGGTTCATCAGCATTTTATGTTAATCGAACCCTTTACTGTAGTTGAAAATATTGTACTTGGAATGGAACCTATGAATGGAATTAAGGTAGATATAAAAAAAGCTAGGGAAGATGTTATTGCTCTTTCTGAAAGGTATGGTTTTAAAATTGATCCCGATGCTAAAATTGAAGATATCACTGTTGGTACTCAACAAAAAGTTGAAATTTTAAAGGTGCTTTATAGAGGTGCTGATATTTTGATTTTTGACGAGCCAACAGCTGTTTTGACGCCTCAAGAAATAACTGAACTTATTGAAATTATTAAAAATCTTTCTAAAGAGGGCAAGTCAATTATAATTATCACTCACAAGTTAAGGGAAATTAAACAAATGGCACATAGGTGTACTATAATTAGACGTGGCAAAAAAATAAAAACTGTGAATGTTTCTGATGTAAGTGAGTCTGAACTTGCGGACATGATGGTTGGTAGGACTGTTCATCTTGATATTAATAAAAGTGATGTAAAGGCTGGAGAAACTATTTTAGAAATCAAAAAATTGTGTGCAAGGGATTTTAGAAATGTAAAAAAACTAGATGACCTTGATTTAGATGTAAGAGCGGGAGAAATCCATGGCATAGCTGGTGTAGATGGCAATGGCCAATCTGAACTGATTGAAACTCTTACAGGACTTAAAGCAGCTGAAAGTGGTTCAATTCTTTTTAAAGGCGATGAAATTATAAATAAAAGTCCAAGGGAAATTATTGAAAAGGGCATTAATTCAATTCCTGAAGATAGACAACTTCGTGGTTTAGTCCTAAATTTTAGCGTTGCAGAAAATATTATTTTAAAAAATTATTATAAAGACAAATACTCTAAAAATGGAATTTTAAATTTTAAAAATATTGAGGAATATGCGACAAAGCTTGAAGATGATTACGACATTAGACCTAGAAATATTAAAAGACTGGCGGGAGAACTTTCTGGTGGAAATCAACAAAAGGTAATTTTAGCTAGGGAGATTTCTGATGACCCAGATTTGTTAATCTCGGCGCAACCTACTAGAGGACTTGATGTTGGTGCTATTGAATATATTAGAAACTTTTTGATTAATCAAAGGAACAAGGGCAAGGCAGTGCTTCTAATATCCTTTGAGCTTGACGAAATCATGGCATTATCAGATAGAATTTCTGTAATATATAATGGCAAAATTTTAAAAACTTTTGATGCAAAGGATACTAATGAGAGTGAAGTAGGACTATACATGGCAGGAGGTAAAAATGAAGAGAAATAGATTTTTATATACAGTGCTTGCCATTGTACTTGGAATTTTAATTGGTTCTATTATTCTTTTAATTAGTGGTACAAATCCAATTGAAGCTTACAAGGTTATTTTTCTTGGTGCCTTTGGCAAGCCAAAATATATTTCATGGACAATTGTAAAGGCGGTACCACTAGTCCTTACTGGTCTTTCCGTTGCCTTTGCCTTTAATACAGGTCTTTTTAACATTGGAGCTGAAGGACAATATATTGTTGGTTCAATTGGTGCTTTAGTAGTGGGACTTTTATTAGATTTGCCACCTGTTATTCATGGAATAGTTGCTCTAATTGTCGGTGCACTTTGCGGTTATCTTTGGGGTGCAATTGTTGGAGTTTTAAAGGCAAAGTTTGAGGTAAATGAAGTTATATCTTCAATTATGATGAACTGGATTGGATTTTATTTAAGCAATTATCTTTTGAGTTTTCCAATTTTAAGAAATATTGAGTCAGATAACTCCTATCCAATAAGAAAATCTGCAAGTATAAAAATTCTTGGAGAATGGAAGATGAGCGAAGGTGGAAAGGCTTTTTTGGCACAAAATAAATTTTTAAGGGATATTTTAAATCCACCAGTAAATTTTGGAATAATAATCGCCATTGTGGCAGCAATAGTAATTTGGTATATCCTTAAAAAGACTACTTTAGGTTATGAACTTCGAGCAGTTGGTTTCAATCAAAAGGCAGCAGAATATGGCGGAATTAATATTAACAAATCTATTGTAAAGTCCATGGGAATTGCAGGATTTTTGGCGGGTCTTGCAGGAGCGATAACTGTGCTTGGAGTTTCAGGAGATATTGGAATGATGGCGGCACAAGAAGGTTATGGCTTTGATGGAATGGCTGTGGCACTTATTGCTGGAAACAGTCCTATTGGAACAATTCCAGCGGCACTTCTCTATGCAGGGTTAACTTATGGTGGAGGAAAACTTACCACTATTGGCACTTATTCAGAAGTTGTAAAAATAATTGTTGGTATTATGATTTTATTTATAGCAATGCCAAAACTTTTAGATATGATTAAATTTTTCTTCCAAAAATGGTCAAAGAAAGAAGTAAATAACATAGATAAGGGAGGAGCAAATGAATAGTTCACTTTTAAGTTTAGCAAGTATTTTATCAATTACACTTTTATATTCAGCACCTCTTATCTATACAGCTCTTGGCGGAGTTTTATCAGAAAATGCTGGAGTTGTTAACATTGGACTTGAAGGAATGATGTCCATTGGAGCAGTAGTTGGTTCTATTGTTGGATATTATGTGGGAAATCCTTGGATTGCCTTTTTATGCGGTGGACTTGGAGGTATGCTCGTGGCACTTCTTCATGCCATTGCTACTATAAATTTTGCGGCTGACCATGTTGTAAGTGGTATTGCAATAAATTTAGTTGGACCGGGACTTTCTCTTTTCCTTTGCAGACTTTTCTTTGATGGGGCTGCAATGTCAAAATCTATTCCTTACGAAAATAAACTTCCAGTTTTATTTGGACATTTATTTAAAAATGGAAGTAGTGGCATTAGTAAATTTTTGGATATTGTTTTTTCACAATATGTATCAGTGTATATTGCCTTTGTAATAGTATTTATAGTTTACTTTTTGCTTTATAAGACAAGACTTGGACTTAGAATTAGAGCAGTAGGGGAATATCCAAGAGCGGCAGAAACTCTCGGCATAGATGCTTACAAAATAAAATATATTTGCGTTTTGGCATCAGGATTTTTGGCTGGACTTGGTGGAGCATCGATGTCACTTGCCGTTGTTTCAAATTATAGAGAAACGCTTATTTCTGGACAAGGATTTATCGCTCTTGCTGCAGTTATTTTTGGTGGATGGAGACCACAAGGTGCAATGCTAGCTTGTCTATTATTTGGTTTTGCACAAGGTCTTTCAGTTTTCCTTGGCTCAATTGGAATAAAAATTGACACAAATGTGCTTTCAATGATTCCTTATGCAATTACACTTATTGTGTTAATTGTATTTGTTAAGGGTTCTAGAGCACCATCTGCTGATGGAATCCCTTACGAGAGAAATAATTAAAAAATAAGTTAAGTTTTTATCTCACGATTAAAGTCGTGAGATTTTTTATTGAATAATAACTTTATGGATTTATAGAAAATATTATATTAATGAATTAGTGAGATAAAAGAAAATTTCATAAAAAAATTTAGGCAAATAAAAAATTTTAAATTAAAAAATGACTTCTTTTCAGGATTATAAAAGATTTTCTACTTTCAAATTTTTAAGTAGAATCATATACTTTAAATAAATTTAGTGTTATAATTATAACAAAAGGTAAAAATTAGGCTTAGGCCGAATAAGGGGTGAAGTTTTATGAGTTCAAGAAATCTCACTTTTTCCGTAGGTGGAGTTCACATGGACGAACACAAAACTTTGACAGAAAAAATTGCAATTGAGAGGATGCCAAGTCCTAAAATTGCTTACATACCTATGTCACAACATATTGGAGCGCCTTGCTCACCAGTTGTTTCAAAGGGTGATTCTGTTAAAGTTGGTCAAAAGGTGGGCAGTTCTGATGCTTATATATCAGCGGACATACACTCATCTGTATCAGGTACAGTTAAAGAAATTAAAAAGATGTATACTGCTGATGGAAGGTATTGTGATTGTGTCGTTATAGAAAACGATGGCAAAGATGAAATGGTAGATGACCTTAAATCTTTTAAGGATTATAAGGATCATCCAATTGACGATTTAATTCCTTTCATAAAAGACAAGGGAATAGTCGGTATGGGTGGTGCTGGTTTTCCACTACACGCTAAGTTAAAGAGTGAAAATCCAGTGCTAGATGAATGTATAATAAATGGTGCAGAATGTGAGCCTTTTCTCACTTGTGACCATAGAATTATGCTAGAAAAAACGAAAGAAATATTAGAAGGATTAAACATCTTCTCATATTTTTACAATCAAAAAGTTTCTTACATGGCAATTGAAGAAAATAAACCAGATGCAATTGCAAAAATGGAAGAAGTTATTTCCCAAAATCCTAATTGGAGTCACTTAAAAGTTGTTGGATGTCAAACTAAATATCCACAAGGTGATTCAAAGAGGCTTTCTGAAGCTGTTGTTGGACGAATTGTCCCACAAAATGGTGTAACTAATGATGTTGGAGTTTTCCTTACAAATGTTGGTACAACTCTTGCATTTTATGAAGCAATGATTGAAGGAAGACCTTCTTACGAAAGGGTAATAACTGTCAGCGGTTCTGGTATTAAGGAACCAAAGAATATTTTGGTTAAAATAGGTACTCCAGTGGGAGATATTTTAGATTTCTGCGGAGGAGTTAAGGAAAACTTTAAAGAAATTATTTGCGGTGGTCCTATGACTGGCAAATCTGTGTTTAGCCTTGATGCGCCTATTACAAAAACTACTTCAGGTATTTTAGTTTTCACTGAAAAAGAAGTTACAGAAAGAATTGAATCTCCATGTATTAGATGTTCAAGATGCGTAGATCACTGTCCAGCAAATATTAATCCAACAGATATTAATCATGCAATTTTAAAGGGAGATGTTGATTTATGTATTAATTTACATGCTGATCAATGTATGGAATGTGGTATATGTTCCTTCGTTTGTCCAGCAAAAAGACATCTAAGTGCATCTGTTAAATTAGCTAAAAGAGAAATCAGAGCTAATCAAAAGAAATAGGAGGGATCAATTTGGAAAATAATAAAATAACTAAAGATCCGATTACAGTAAATGAAGCTCGCTTCGTTTCACTTGCTCCACACATTAGATCAAATGATACTGTTCAAAAAATTATGCTTGATGTAATCATAGCACTAGTTCCTGCAATGATTGCTGCAGTTTATTTTTTTGGCATGAGATCAATACTTCTTATTCTAACTTGTGTTGTAGCTTGTGTGGCAACTGAGTATATTACTCAAAGTGCACTTAAAAAGACTGTACAAATTAAGGACTTATCTGCTGTTGTAACTGGAATTTTAATCGCACTTAATATGCCTCAATCTTTCCCATTATGGATGGCAGCTTTCGGATCAGTTTTTTCAATTTTAATTGTTAAAGAATGTTTTGGTGGTATTGGTTTTAATTTTATGAACCCTGCACTTGCTGCAAGGCTTGTACTTATGGCTTCATGGCCAAAACAAATAACAGATTATATTTCACCAGAATTACTAAAACAAAGCATTACAACTTCAGCTGCAACTATGGACGGAGTTTCATATGCAACTCCACTACAAATCATCGCAAGTGGAGATTTATCAAAACTTCCAGCTATGAGCGATATGTTTATTGGTAATATTGGCGGTGTAATTGGAGAAACTTCAGCAATTGCACTTTTAATAGGTTTTGTATATTTAGTAGTTAGAAAAGTTATTTCTTGGGAAATCCCAGTAATATATGTTGCAACTACTGCAGTATGTCTTGGAATTCTTGGAATTCCTATGAATGTGATTCCTTATGAATTACTTGCTGGTGGTTTGTTACTTGGTGCTATTTTTATGGCAACTGACTACACTACAAACCCAATTAATAGAAAGGGAAGAATTATATTTGCCCTTGGATGTGGTATTTTAACTGCAGTTATAAGAGTAAAGGCATCTCTTCCAGAAGGTGTATCTTATGCAATATGTCTAATGAACCTTGCAACACCTTTAATTGATAAACTTACAATAACAAGTGCATACGGGGAGGCGAAGTAAATGAAAGAACCAGTAAAATTTGGAATTATACTTTTAGTTTTCTGCGCCCTATCTGCAGGATTATTGGCAGTTGTAAATAGTTTTACTGCTCCAGTAATAGCAGAAACTGAATTAAAAAATACACTTGCATCTTATAAAGTTATTTTTGGAGATAACGCAGATGGCTTTGAAGAATTTGACAAAGCTAAATTAGATTCAATAAAAGAAAAATATCCAAATATCGAAAAAATCTTTGTTGCTAAAAAGGCAGACAAAGTTGTTGGATATGGTGTTAACGTAAAGTCAAATGGTTATGGCGGAGCTATGACAAATGCTCTAGGTTTCTTGCTTGATGGAGATAAAATCGCAGGATTTAGAAATATCTCCAATGGTGAAACTAGTGGATTTGGTTCTAGGATCACAACAGATGAATATTATCCATCTTACGAGGGAAAATCTGCAGCAGGTCCTTTGAAACTTTCTAAAGAACCAAAGGCTGATGATGAAGTTAAGTGGCTTTCATCTGCAACAATTTCATCTAAAGCTGCTCTAGCAGGTTCTAACGACGCTATTAAAGTTTATAACGAAGTTTTAAAGAATGAATAAGGAGGATTAAATGAAATTATCTAAAGTTTTTTTAGACGGTGCTTTTAAAAACAATCCCGTATTCATGCAACTTATAGGGCTTTGTTCAACACTGGCTATTACAAATAATTTAACAAACTCAGTAGCAATGGGTGTTGCAGTTACTTTTGTACTTATAATGAGTAATGGAGTAGTATCTGCACTAAGAAATATAATACCTGATAAAATAAGAATTCCTTGTTTTATCGTAGTAATTGCTACTTTCGTAACATTAGTACAAATGATACTTCAAGCTTATTCACAACCAATATATGCAGCACTTGGTATTTTCTTACCATTAATCGTAGTTAACTGCTGTATTCTTGGTGAAGCGGAAGGTTTTGCTTATAAAAATGCTCTAGTTCCATCAATTGTCGACGGAATTGGAACAGGGGTAGGATATACTATTGCAGTAGTTGCAATGGGTCTTGTTCGTGAATTTTTCGGATATGGTACATTATTTAATGTGCATATTTTGCCAGAATCTTATCCAGGAATTGGAATTATGGGTGCGCCAGCAGGTGCTTTCATTCTACTTGGATTTTTAATAGCAGGATTTAGATTATTACTTAATAGGAGGGCAGACTAATGTTAGAAAGTATTTTTACGATTTTAATTTCAACAATACTTGTAAATAATTATGTTTTTGCTCAATTCTTAGGAATTTGTCCCTTCTTAGGAGTATCTTCAAAGACAGAAACTGCTCTTGGAATGGGAGTTGCCGTTACCTTTGTAGTTGTACTTGCATCTGCAATAACATGGCTAATTCAAATTTTTGTATTAGATAAATTTGGGCTTGAGTATTTACAAACAATTGCATTTATTCTTGTAATTGCATCACTTGTACAATTTGTAGAAATGTTTATTAAGAAGTCATCACCTTCACTTTATCAAGCAATGGGTGTATATCTTCCACTTATTACTACAAACTGTGTCGTTCTTGGTGTAACAGTTTTAAATGTTCAAAATGGATATAACTTAATAGAAACAATATTTAGCGGATTTGGAGCTTCAGTAGGTTTTACACTTGCTCTTGTACTTATAGCAGCACTAAGAGAAAAGTTAATGCTTGCTAATGTACCTAAGGCACTTCAAGGAGTTCCAATTGCACTTATAAGTGCAGGCTTAATGGCAATTGCATTTTCAGGTTTCGGCGGATTGGTATAGGAGGTAATTATGGAAATTAGTACAGTTCTTACCCCAGTGTTGTTTTTAGGAATTGCAGGAGCCTTTTTTGGAGTAATTCTATCAATAGCATCAAAGGTTTTTTATGTAAAAGTAGATCCAAGGGTCGCTGAAGTTAGAGATTGCTTACCAGGAGCAAACTGTGGAGCTTGCGGCTTTCCTGGATGTGACGGACTTGCAGATGCTATTGCAAAGGGTAAGGCACCAGTAAATGGTTGCGTAATCGGTGGAGCAGAAACGGCTGAAAAAGTCAGTCAAGTAATGGGTGTTAATGCAGGAAATGTAGAAAGAAATGTTGCCTGTGTCCTTTGTCAAGGAGATTGCAATAAGGCAAAGAATAAATATGACTACAATGATTTAGTTGATTGTAGATTAATTTCAGACTATCAACAAGGTGCAAAAGCTTGTAACTATGGTTGTTGTGGTGGAGGAACTTGTGTAAGTGTCTGTGAATTTGACGCAATTCACATGGTAAATGGCGTTGCAGTAGTTGACAAGGAAAAATGTGTTGCCTGCATGAAATGTATTAACATTTGTCCTAAAAAAATCATTGCACTTAGACCTTACAAATCAAAGACAGTTGTTGAATGTAAATCACTTGATTCAGGAAAAGTTGTTAGAACTAATTGTTCAACTGGTTGTATTGGATGTGGCATTTGTGAAAAGAATTGTCCAAAGGATGCAATTCATGTAGAAAACAACTTGGCATCAATTGATTATGACAAGTGTATAAACTGTGGAATTTGTGTTTCAAAATGTCCAACAGGAGCAATTTATTGTGAATATCCTGAAAGAGTGGAAAAAATGAAACAAAAGGAAAAAGAAAAGAAGGAAAAAGAAAGACAAGCAAAACTTGAAGAAGCAAAGCTAAAGAAAGCAGAAGCAGATAAAGTTAATGCTTAATCTCAATTAATTTGATATCTTAAAACAAAAGAACTGTCTATAACGACAGTTTTTTTGCTTTAAAATATTA
>NZ_JBNPOJ010000021.1:0-28005 GCF_050315115.1 Peptoniphilus sp. SGI.035 | reverse complement strand
AAAAGTAAATGGGGTTTTATACTTGCTTGTATAGGCTCTGCAGTTGGTATGGGTAATATATGGAGATTTTCTATAATGGTTTCCACTTATGGTGGCATGACTTTTTTAATTCCTTACATAATATTTGTTGTGCTTATAGGTTCTACTGGAGTAATTTCTGAAATGGCTCTTGGAAGATCAGCTGAAGCTGGTCCAGTAGGCGCTTTTGGTAAATGTACAGAACTTAGATGGAAAAACAGAAAAATTGGAGAACTTATTGGACTTATCCCTGTAGTTGGTTCTCTTGCACTTGCAATAGGTTACACTTGTGTAATGGCTTGGATTTTTAAATATACTTTCCTTTCACTAACAGGTGGACTTTATGCAATGGGTCAAGATATGGATGTAATTGGTGGAACTTTTGGACAAACTGCCTCTTCCTTTGGTGCAAACATTTGGGTTGTAATAGCAATTCTCGCAAGTTTTGCAATTATGGTAATGGGAGTATCTGGAGGAATTGAAAAGGCAAATAAAGTTATGATGCCTACGCTATTTATTTTATTTGTTGGACTTGCAATTTATATTTTTAAACTTGATGGGGCATCAAATGGATATAAATACATATTCACAGTAAACCCTGAAGGATTAAAAGATCCAAAAGTTTGGATTTACGCCTTTGGGCAAGCCTTCTTCTCACTATCAGTTGCAGGAAATGGAACTGTAATTTATGGATCCTACCTTCCTAAGAATGAAAGTATACCATCATCTGCAAGAAATGTTGCAATATTTGACACTATTGCAGCACTTTTGGCAGCCTTTGTAATTATACCAGCAATGGCAACAGCAAATGCACCCCTTGACACTGGTGGTCCTGGTCTTATGTTTATCTACTTAGTAAATGTATTTAACGGAATGGCTGTTGGAAGAATTGTTGGAATTATTTTCTACATTTGCGTACTTTTCGCAGGCGTAAGCTCAATAATAAATCTTTACGAAACACCTGTTGCTTACTTGGAAGAAAAATTTCATTTCTCAAGAGTAATTGCAACTACAACTATTCATATAATCGGATGTCTTGTTGCAATCTTTATCCAAGCAATAGTAGGTGGTTGGATGGACGTAGTTTCCATTTACATCTGCCCACTAGGAGCATCTCTTGCAGGAATAATGTTCTTATGGGTTGCAGGAAAGGATTATGCACTATCCGCAGTTAACCAAGGCTCTAATAAAGAGATTGGTGGATGGTACTATCCCCTTGCTAAATATGTATATGTTACAGCAGCAGTAATTGCCCTAATAGCAGGAGCAATTCTCGGCGGAATTGGTTGATATTTGATTTTTACACTTAAAAAGTGTTGGCTTTTCTTTTGCCAACACTTTTATTTTTATCCTTTAAAAATTATCTTTCTTATTTCTAAAAATTATAAATTCTTCTAAATTTCTTGCAAGTAAAAAGGGATTTATTTTTTTCTCCTTGCCAATTGTTGAAGGAAGGGTGATTTTATTTTCTTCTCTTAATTTTTTTACTCTCTCATACTCTCTGTCTAAATCCTCATTAGAAATCACAGATTTTGCAAATTCTAAATTAGAAAGGGAATATTCGTGTGCAGGATAAACTTTTGTATCATCATCTAAACTTTTTAATTTTAAAAGACCCTCATAGGATTTTTTATAATCCTTTGTGAAAACTCTGCCACATCCAGCAAGAAAAAGTGCATCGCCGCAAAATAAATTATCTTCCATTAGATAGGAAATATGTCCTTCTGTATGGCCAGCAGTTAAAATAACTTTAAAAATTTCATCTAAGACTTCAAATTCATCATCCTCTTTTACAGTAACATCGTTGTACTCTTTAGTTTCAACTGGTCCATAGACCTTTGCACCGCATTTATTTTTAAGTTCTTGAACTCCTCCCACATGATCCATGTGCTTGTGAGTAAGAAGGATGGCAACTAATTTTTTGTTTTTTAAATAATTAAGAACAGGAACTGAATCTCCCGGATCAACTACAATGATTTTGTCGTCTTTTTCAATTGTCCAAATATAATTGTCCTCAAAAGCCTTGATATAATTAATATTCATAAAACACCTCACAATATACATACTCTTATTGTCTCTATTTAAACAAATATGCGTTAATAAAATTAATTTTATTTCATAATTAATACAGATAAAAGATACTTATAAAACTTTATCTTGTAGTTATTTATAATATATGACTTTTCTAGTAATGTTCTTTTAACCCTTAAATCTTTAACCTTTAATAAACTTTTATAAAATTTGCTTTAAAGCTATTCGCCATAAAACATAAAAAAAGCAGACTCTCTCAAGACTGCTTTTTTTGAGGCTGTTTAAATAAATCTCTAGAAAATGCTAATATTTTCTAATTTCAATTCTAGTTTCGCTGGATAAGATTTTTTATTTACTTAGTCCTTTTCCCAGTAAAACTATATAATCGCGAAAAAACACGATTATACCACTATTACATCATTCCCATTCCTGGATTCATTGCTGGCATTGCAGGTTTTTCTTCTTTTATGTTTGCAACTGCTGCTTCTGTTGTTAAAATCATTGAAGCTACGCTTGCTGCATTTTGTAATGCTGATCTTGTTACTTTAGTTGGGTCTACTATTCCTGCTTTTTTCATGTCTACATATTCTGATCTATATGCATCGAAGCCTATGCCCTTTTCTTTTTTCTTTACATGCTCTACTATAACTGAACCTTCTAGTCCTGCATTTTCTGCTATTTGTCTTAATGGTTCTTCTAAAGCTTTTAAGATGATATTTGCACCAGTTTTTTCGTCGCCCTCTAACTTATCAACTACTTTTGCAACAGCTTCAATTGAGTCAATTAATACTGTTCCACCACCAGCTACTATACCTTCTTCAACTGCTGCTCTTGTTGCTGCAAGTGCATCTTCGATTCTTAGTTTTCTTTCTTTCAATTCAACTTCTGTTGCTGCTCCTACTTGGATTACTGCAACTCCACCAGAAAGTTTTGCAAGTCTTTCTTGTAATTTTTCTTTGTCAAATTCTGAATCTGTTTCTTCAATTTGGTTTTTAATGTGGCTAATTCTATTTTCAAGTTCAGATTTTTCGCCAGCTCCATTTACTATTACTGTGAGTTCTTTTTCAACTCTGACCTTTGATGCAGATCCAAGCATTTCAATTGTTGCATCTTTAAGGTCTTGACCTAAATCAGAGGATACAACTTGTCCACCAGTTAAGATTGCAATGTCTTGTAGCATATCTTTTCTTCTATCGCCATAACCAGGAGCCTTTACTCCTACAACACTTAGTGTTCCTCTTAGTGAGTTTACTACTAAAGTTGCAAGTGCTTCACCATCAATGTCATCTGCGATGATTAAAAGTGGTTTTGATGCTTGCAATACTTGTTCAAGTAGTGGTAAAATTTCTTGAATATTTGAAATCTTCTTATCTGTGATTAAAATATATGGGTCTTCTAATTCTGTAACCATTTTGTCAGAGTCAGTTACCATATATGGTGAAAGGTATCCTCTATCAAATTGCATACCTTCAACTACATCTAGGCTTGTACCCATTGATTTAGATTCTTCAACAGTGATTACTCCATCATTTCCAACTTTTTCCATTGCTTCAGAAATAAGTTTGCCAACTTGTTCATTTGCAGCTGAAATTGAAGCAACTTGTTCAATAGCTTGTTTTGAAGAAACTTCAGTTGAGAAGTTTTTGATTTCTTCAACAGCACTTTCTACCGCTTTTGCAATTCCCTTTTGTAAAACCATTGGATTTGCACCTGCTGCAATGTTTCTCATTCCTTCTCTAATAATTGCTTGAGCAAGAAGAGTAGCTGTAGTAGTTCCATCGCCAGCAACGTCATTAGTCTTTGTAGCAACTTCCTTTAAAAGTTGTGCTCCCATGTTTTCAAATTTATCTTCACATTCAATTTCTCTTGCAATAGTTACACCATCATTTGTGATTAGTGGTGTGCCGTATTCTTTGTCTAAAATTACATTTCTACCCTTAGGTCCAAGTGTTACTTTAACTGTATCTGCAAGAGTATTTATTCCTTTAATTAAGCCTTTTCTAGCATCTTCTGAAAATTTAATTTCCTTTGCCATTTTATCACTCCTTATTCAATTACTGCCAAGATATCTTGGAACTTTATTATTGTATATTTTTCCTTGTCAAGTTCAATGTCATTTCCTGCGTATTTTGAAAAAATAACTTTATCTCCTACTTTGACAAGTCCCTTCATATCTTCGTCTGTATCTAGTTTATTTCCTATTGCAATAACCTCTGCAATATTTGATTCCTCTTTAGCTGAAGAAGGAAGTACTATGCCTGAAGCAGTTGTTTCTTCTTTTTCAATTTTCTTGATGACGATCTTATCGTCAAGTGGTCTAAGTTTCATCTATATTTACCTCCTTTTTATTAGCACTCGGCAACGCCTTCTGCTAATATATATAATAATACATTGGCAAAAATTTTTCAAGGGTTGAGTGCAAAATAAAAAAATAAAAGCTTCACTTTTTATAAGCAAGCTTTTATTTCCAAATCTATTTTTTAAACTTGAAACCTTCATTTTGAAGTAATCTCTTTTTTCTCGAAAGCCCTCCAGCATAGCCTGTTAGACTGCCATCGACTCCCACCACTCTATGACAAGGTACTATTATTGATATTGGGTTGTGCCCAACTGCACCGCCAACCCCTTGCGCCGACATTCTCTTATACTTTCCGCTCTCTATTAATTTCTCTGAGATAGCTTTATATGTAGTAGTTTCTCCATAGGGTATCTCTAATAAAATTTTCCACACATCTCTTCTAAATTCTGTTCCAATAAGTTTTATGCATGGCATAAATTTTGGCTCTTCACCACTAAAATATATATCAAGCCACTTTTCTGTAACTTCTAAATTTTTATTTGAAAGTTCTCCATTTTTTGAATCAAAATTTTCTGTTTCTTCTCCCTTTATAGCATCTCCAAAATATTTTTGATTTTCAAAATATAATCCAAGTAAAAATTCTTCATCAAAGATTAAATAAATTTTTCCAAGCGGAGAGTTGTAAATTTTTTTATAAAGCATAAGCCCTCCAAAATGTAAAAAAGGAAATCCCATTGGATTTCCTTATACTAATTCTATAATTGAAATTTCTGCACCGTCTCCACGTCTTGGACCCATCTTCAATACTCTAGTGTATCCACCATTTCTATCTGCATATTTTTCAGAATATTCTTCAAATAATTTTGTAACAACATCTTCTGAATAAATATATGCTAAAGCTTGTCTTCTTGCGTGAAGGTCGCCTCTTTTTCCAAGTGTAATCATGCGATCTGCAATTCTTTGAACTTCCTTAGCTCTAGTATGAGTAGTTTTAATTCTACCTTCCCTTAAAAGAGAAGTAACAAGGTTTCTAAGCATTGCACGTCTATGACTTGAATTACGGCCAAGTTTTCTGTTTTTTGCCATAATGTCCTCCTTATTCTTCTTCAGGTTTGAGGCTTAGTCCTAATTCTTCAAGCTTTTCAGTTACCTCTAGTAGAGATTTTCTACCTAGATTTCTAACTTTCATCATTTCACTTTCAGTTTTATTAGTCAATTCCTCAACGCTGTTTATTCCAGCTCTCTTTAAACAGTTAAATGATCTAACAGATAAATCTAATTCCTCAACTGTCATTTCGAGAACTTTTTCTTTTTGATCCTCTTCTTTTTCAACCATCAAATTTATTTCACTGACATGTTCTTTTAGGCCAATGAAGAGTTCAAGATGTTCTGTCAAGATTTTTGCTGCAAGGGATGTAGCTTCGTCAGCTTTCATAGAGCCATCTGTTGTAACTTCAAGGATTAATCTATCATAATCAGTTCTTTGTCCAACTCTAGTGTTTTCAACTTTCCAGTTTACTTTTTCCACAGGAGTGAAGTTAGAATCCATTGGAATAATTCCAATTTCAGTTATTTCATCCTTTTTAAGCTCAGAAGGTTCATATCCTCTTCCCTTTTCGACCATCATTTCAAGATAAAAATCAGCATCCTCATTTAGCGTAGCTATATGTTGATCTGGATTAATAACAGTTACCTGAGGTTGAAGCTCAATGTCAGAGGCTTTAATTTCTCCTTTGCCCTTTTTTTCTATAATAAGTTTTACAGGCTCATCTTCAGTCATCTTTAAAACTATAGATTTAATGTTTAAAACTATTTCAGGTACATCTTCCAATACTCCTGGAATTGTATCAAATTCATGTTCAACGCCGCGTATGTTTATAAAAGAAACTGCTGCGCCTGGTAGAGAGGAAAGTAACACTCTTCTTAAGGAATTTCCAATAGTGATACCAAATCCAGCTTCTAGAGGTTCAACGACGAATTTGCCATATAAACCTGACTCATCTAATTCTTCAATACTAATTCTAGGTTTTTCAATTTCAATCATGGGTACCCTCCTTCTCGATAAATAGTTTAGACTCTTCTACGTTTTGGTGGTCTACATCCATTATGAGGAATTGGAGTAACATCTTTAATCATAGTTACTTCAAGACCTGATGCTTGAAGAGATCTAATAGCAGCTTCTCTTCCTGAACCTGGACCCTTTACATATACATCAACGCTCTTTAATCCATGTTCTTTAGCTTTTTCAGCTGCTTCTTGTGCTGCTTCTTGTGCTGCAAAAGGAGTTGACTTTCTTGAACCTCTAAATCCAAGTTGTCCAGCACTTGCCCAAGAAATAACATTACCGTTAATATCAGTAAGAGTAACCATAGTGTTATTAAATGTTGAAGCTATATGAGCTTCTCCTTTTTCAATGTTTTTACGAACACGTCTTCTAGAACGTGTAACTTTTTGTTTCTTAGCCATTATAGTCCCCCCTTACTTACTTTTACTAACAAGTTTCTTAGGACCTTTTCTTGTCCTAGCATTAGTCTTAGTTTTTTGTCCTCTTACAGGAAGACCCATTTTATGCCTTCTTCCACGATAACAGTTGATCTCACGAAGTCTTTTGATGCTCATTGCAACATCACGACGCAAATCACCTTCTACGTGGTATTTATCTATTTCTTCTCTAATTTTAGCAAGTTCAGCTTCTGTCAAATCTTTAACTCTTGTATCAAAATCAACGCCTGCAGCAGTTAAAATTGCTTGAGATCTAGGTTTTCCAATACCATAAATATAAGTGAGTCCGATTTCAACTCTCTTTTCTCTAGGTAAATCTACACCGGAAATTCTAGCCATAATTACCTCCCTTATCCCTGTCTTTGTTTATGTTTCGGATTTTCGCAAATTACCATTACTTTTCCGTTTCGTTTAATTATTTTGCACTTTTCGCACATCTTTTTTACAGATGGTCTTACTTTCATTTAAATGCCTCCTAACTCTAGGATTATTTCTTTCTCCAAGTTATTCTTCCTCTTGTAAGATCATAAGGTGAAAGCTCAACTGTCACCTTATCACCAGGAAGAATTCTAATATAATTCATTCTCAATTTACCTGAAATATGAGCAAGTATGATATGTCCGTTTTCAAGTTCAACCTTGAAATGAGTATTTGGAAGAGCGTCTACAACAACGCCTTCAACTTCAATTACATCTTCTTTAGCCATATTATTAAGGATCCTCCTTTAGCTATAAGGTAATAGTTTCTTTCTAATATAACTGTCATTTAAATCTTTAACATTAAGATCAATGACATCCTTATATATATAAAGATGTTTTACCTTTTTTTTCTTTGGTCGATCTAGCTTTCTTAGCTTTCCATCTACGATAAAGAGAAAATCATCATCTATAATCTCAGTGATTACAAAAACTCTTCCCTCATCTCTACCTTTTTTGGATCTTACAACTTGTCCCCTTAAAAGACTAAATGTATTATCCATGAACTATTCAAGACCATTAACTATATCTTCAAATACTTTGTCAATGTCCTTAGCCCCGTCGATATCTACGAGAAGATTTTGCGCTCTGTAGTAATCAATAAGAGGTGCAGTTTGATCAAAGTAAACTGAAATTCTAGTCTTTACAGTTTCTTCAGTATCGTCATCTCTTTGAATAAGCTTAGTACCGTCCTTATCACAAATTCCTTCTTCCTTTGGAGGGTTGAATTTAACATGATAAGTCATTCCACAAGTTTTACAAACTCGTCTTCCAACAGCTCTTTCTATTAAAATTTTAGGATCAACTGTAATATTAATAACATTATTTAGCTTTTCATCATTTTTATCTAAAATAGAATCAAGACTAACAGCTTGAGCTACGGTTCTTGGAAACCCATCTAGTAGAAATCCCTTTTTAGCATCTTCCTTGTTTAGTCTATCTTCAACAAGCGCGATTACAAGATCGTCTGGAACCAAAAGTCCCTTATCCATATAAGATTTTGCTTCCTTACCAAGTTCTGTGTTGTTCTTAATATTTTCTCTAAAGATATCTCCAGTTGAAATGTGTGGAATATTGTATCTTTCAACAATATATTCAGCTTGTGTGCCCTTTCCGGCCCCTGGAGGTCCCAATATAACTAATTTCATAAATGCCTCCTATTTATTCTTTAAGAAACCACGATAATTTCTCATGATTAATTGTTGTTCTAATACTCTGTGAATTTCAAGCACAACACCAACTACGATGATAATTGAAGTACCACCATAATTAAATTGTAATCCTGAAATAAGTGTTAGTATAGTTGGAAGAACTGCAAGTATAGAAAGCGCAATTGCTCCTGGCATAACCAATCTATTCAAAGTTCTACCTAAATAATCACTTGTCGGTTTACCTGCTCTAATTCCGCTAATAAAGCCACCATTAGCTTGAAGGTTTTTAGAGTATTCAACAGTATTAAATTGGATTGTCGTGTAGAAAAATGTGAAGAATACAATAAGAATTATAGTAAATATTATATAAATCACAGCTCCAGGTCCTCCAGCAGGAGTTAACCATTTTTGAATCCAATTTCTAGTTGATTCACTAGTGAACATAGCAATAGTTGCTGGAATAGCAAGTAGTGAGTTGGCAAAGATAATTGGCATAACACCAGTCATCAAAACTTTAATAGGAATATGAGTAGCTTGACCGCCATACATTTTTCTTCCTACAACCCTCTTTGCATATTGTACAGGAATTCTTCTTTCACCTTCAGTAAGTGTTACTACAAATACAACAATTGCAATTGCAATTATTACGAATAGCACTAAAAAGATTGGACTAGATTTTCCTGCTCTTACAAGAGCAACTGATTGAGCTATATCAATTGGGAATCTTGAAACGATACCTGCAAAAATTAAAATTGAAATACCATTTCCAATTCCATGTTCAGTTATTTGTTCACCTATCCAAACTAGAATAGCAGTACCTGCTACAATTGATAGGATAATTGTTGCATATTCAATAGCACTTGTTGCGTTTATAGCTTGTCTGAAAAGACCAAAAGTATAACCAATGGCTTGTACAAGAGCTATTGCGATAGAAAGATATCTAGTATACTTTGCAATAGCCTTTCTACCAGTTTCTCCCTCTTTTGCAAGAGATTCCAATGAAGGAATTGCAATTGTCAAAAGTTGAAGAATAATTGACGCAGTAACATAGGGATATATATTAGCGGCAAAAATTGTAAACCTTCTAAAGTTACCTCCTGCCATTAAATCTAGGAAGGAGAAAATTGATCCACCTGCTCCACTCATAAGTTGTGAAATAACTTGTGAGTTCATGTAAGGAACAGCAATATGTGATCCAAGTCTATATAATAGAAGCATGAATAAAGTGAAAAGCATCTTCTTGCGAATTGACTCAATTTTCCATGCATTTCTAAAAGTAGATAGCATTAAATCACCTCGGCCTTTCCTCCGCAAGCCTCAATTTTTTCTTTAGCAGATTTTGAGAAATGCTGAGCTTTTACAGTAAGTTTAACATTTAATTCACCATCTCCCAAAATTCTAATTCCGTCTTTAGCTTTTCCAGCTTTGATAAATTTATTTTCTATTAAGAATTCAGGAGTGATTTCAGTTCCTTCTTCAAATACATTAAGATCTGCTACGTTAATAACTGCATATTCCTTCTTAAAGATATTTGTAAATCCTCTCTTAGGAAGACGTCTAAATAGTGGCATTTGTCCACCTTCAAATCCAGGTCTAACTCCTCCGCCACTTCTAGCATTTTGTCCCTTGTGACCTTTGCCAGATGTTTTTCCAGTACCGGAACCTATTCCACGACCTACTCTTTTTCTAGCTTTAACTCCGCCGCCTTCATTAGGTCTTAAGTCATGTAACTTCATTAGGTACACCTCCTTATTCTACTATTTCGATCATATAATCGACTTGTTTCAACATACCTCTAATTTGAGGTGTATCATTTTTTTCAACAACTTGGTTTAATTTTTTAAGACCAAGTGCTTTTATTGTTTTTCTGTGTTTAGGTACTCTACCGATAGGACTTTTTACAAGTTTAATTTTAATTGTACTCATGATTTTCCTCCTATCCTATTATTTCATCCGCTGATTTATTTCTAAGTCTTGCAACAGATTCAACAGTTTTAAGTTGTTTTAATCCTTCAATTGTTGCATTAACTGTATTTCTTGGATTATTTGTACCAATATTCTTAGTACGAATATCAGTGATACCTGCAAGTTCACATACAGCACGAACAGCTCCGCCTGCGATAACTCCTGTACCTTCTCTTGCTGGTTTTAAGAAAACTCTACCTGCTCCATAAATTCCAGTTACTTGATGAGGAATAGAAGTATTTAGTAGGTTTACTTTTATAATATGCTTTCTAGCATCTTGTGTTGCTTTTCTTATAGCTTCAGGAACTTCAAGAGCTTTACCTGTACCTACACCAACGTGTCCATTTTTGTCGCCAACTACTACAAGAGCAGAAAATCTAAAATTTCTACCACCCTTAACTACTTTGGCAACTCTATTTATAGATACAACTCTTTCTTCAAGATCAAGTTCTGCCGCATTTATTAATGAACGCTCCATTACTTCCTCCTTCTTAGAATTTTAGCCCAGCTTCTCTAGCTGCGTCAGCAAGTGCTTTGATTTTGCCATGATATACATAACCGCTTCTATCAAAGACAACTTCTTCGATGCCTTTTTCCTTTGCTTTCTCAGCAATAGAAGCACCAACAGCCTTTGCCGCTTCAATATTTCCAGTGTTTTCTAAATTCAATGCCTTATCAAGAGTTGATGCACTTAATAAAGTATTGCCAGCTTCATCATCAATTAGTTGAGCATAAATATGCTTAGATGATCTGTAAACTGAAAGTCTTGGTTTAGCAGAAGTACCGGAGATATGATTTCTAAGTCTTTTGTGTCTTTTTATTCTATTTGCATTTTTATTAATCTTTTTTAACACTTAAATTCTCCTCTCTTACTTACCAGTCTTACCAACTTTACGTCTTACATATTCATCAGTATATCTAATACCTTTACCCTTGTAAGGTTCAGGTTCTCTGAAGCTTCTAATGTAAGCAGCATAAGCGCCAACTTGTTGTTTGTCATTACCCTTTACAATAATGGAGTTAGCTGCAGGAACTTCAACTTCAATACCTTCTGGATCTTCAAGATCAAGAGGATGTGAAAATCCTAAGTTAAGAGAAAGAACCTTTCCCTTCTTAGCAGCTCTATATCCAGTTCCGATTATTTCAAGTGATTTTGAGTAACCTTCTGTAACGCCAATTATCATATTGTAGATTAGAGTTCTAGTTAAACCGTGAAGTGCCTTAATTTTTTTAATCTCATTTGGTCTTTCTACAGTGAGAACTCCGTCATTTAATTCTATTTTTAAATCTTTATCAAAAGATTGTGTTAGTTCACCCCTTGGTCCCTTAACAGTTACTGTTTGACCGTCAATTTTAACATCAACGCCCTTTGGGATTTCAATAGGTTTTTTGCCAATTCTTGACATTTTTCACCTCCAAATTACCAAACGTAGCAGATTACCTCTCCGCCAACTTTTTCTTTTCTTGCCATTTTATCTGTAATTATTCCCTTAGATGTAGAGATAATTGCAATTCCCAGTCCTCCTAGAACTTTAGGAACATCTTCGCACTTAACATAAACTCTAAGTCCCGGTTTAGATATTCTCTTTAATCCAGAAATAACTCTTTCTCCGTCTTGAGAATACTTAAGATCAATCTTGATCATTCCTTGTTTGTCGTCTTCAACAACATCATATCCTTTAATATAACCTTCATCAAGAAGAATTTGAGCGATTTCTTTTTTGATTTTTGAACAAGGAATATCAACAGATTTATGTCTTGCATTATTTGCATTTCTAATTCTTGATAGCATATCTGCAATTGGGTCTGTCATCATATCAGTTTGCCTCCTTTCATCTAAGGCTTTACCAGCTAGCTTTTCTTACGCCAGGAATTTGTCCCTTATACGCAAGTTCTCTAAAGCATATTCTACATATTCCATATTTTTGTAAAACTGAATGTGGTCTTCCACAAATTTTACATCTAGTATATTCACGAGAAGAATACTTTTGTTTCCTCTTTTGTTTTGCAATCATTGATTTTTTTGCCACAATGTACCTCCTTAAGCCTTAGCAAAAGGCATTCCCATTTTATCTAGGAATTCTTTAGCTTCTTCATCAGTATTAGCAGTAGTTACTATGATGATGTCCATTCCTCTAATAGCATCAACTTTATCATACTCAATTTCAGGGAAGATAAGTTGTTCTTTAAGGCCTAGAGCATAGTTTCCTCTACCGTCAAAAGCAGTAGGCTTAACACCTCTAAAGTCTCTTACTCTTGGAAGGGCAACATTCATTAATTTGTCTAAGAATTCATACATTCTTTGTCCTCTTAGAGTAACCTTAACGCCAACATTTTGTCCTGCACGAAGTTTAAAGTTGGCAATTGATTTTCTCGCCTTAGTAACAACAGCCTTTTGACCTGCTATTGTAGTAAGTTCCTCTACTGCAGATTCAAGAGCTTTGTGATTGTCTTTAGCTTCACCAATTCCAATGTTAATAGTGATTTTTTCAAGTTTCGGTACTTCCATAACGTTGCTGTAGTTGAAACGTTCCATTAGGTGGCCCACAACTTCTGTCTTATATTTTTCTTGTAGTCTTGAAGTCATTATTCTACCCCCTACTTAATTACCTTTCCGCTAGATTTTGCAAATCTAACTTTTTTTCCGTCTTCTATCTTATATCCAATTCTTGTAGCTTTTCCTGATGCACTGTCAAAGTACATAACATTAGATACATGAATTGGAGCTTCCATTTTTTCTATTCCACCTGGATTTTGTGGTCCTCTAGGTTTAATGTGTTTAGTAACAATATTTACCTTTTCAACAACTACTAAATCTTTTTTAGGAATTGTTCTTAATACCTTACCAGTTTTGCCTTTATCTTTTCCGGCTATAACTTTTACGATGTCATCCTTTTTAATTTTCATATTACACCTCCAAATTATAGTACTTCCGGAGCTAGAGAAATAATTTTCATAAAGTTTCCAGCTCTTAGTTCTCTAGTTACAGGTCCAAAAATACGAGTACCAACAGGGCTTCTATCATCTTTAATTACAACAGCAGCATTGTCGTCAAAACTAATGTAAGATCCATCTTTTCTGCTGATACCCTTGTTTGTTCTAACAACAACTGCTTTTACAACAGAACCTTTTTTGACAACGCCACCGGGTGTTGCATTCTTTACAGAACAAACCACGATATCTCCGATACTAGCTGTTTTTCTATTAGTTCCACCAAGGACTTTAATTACAGATAGTTCTCTTGCACCTGAATTGTCAGCAACACGCAATCTTGTTTCTTGTTGAATCATGTTATTCTCCTTTCAAGTTAAAATTATTGAGCTTTTTCAATAATTTCTACAAGTCTCCATCTTTTATCTTTACTTAGTGGTCTAGTTTCCATAAGTTTTACGCGATCACCAATACCACATTCGTTGTTTTCATCATGAGCCTTGAACTTAGTAGTTTTCTTAAATCTCTTTTTATAAATTGGATGATTCTTTAAAGTCTCAGTTTTAACTACAATAGTCTTATCCATTTTATCGCTTACTACAATTCCTGTTATAGTTTTTCTTGAATTTCTTTCCATGAGATTAAGCCTCCTTTCCAACTTCAAGTTCACGTTCTCTAATGATCGTTTTTACTTTTGCTATATCTCTTTTGACATTTTTAATACTTGATGGATTGTCAAGTTGACCAGTAGCCAATCTGAATCTCAAATTAAAAAGTTCATTTTTAAGTTCATTAACCTTATTATTTAAATCTTCGCTAGTCATTTTGCGAATTTCATTAGCCTTCATTTGAGTCACCATCCTTATCTTTCATAACGAATTTAGTTTTCACAGGCAGTTTCATAGATGCAAGTCTCATAGCTTCTCTTGCAACTTCTTCAGAAACACCGCCCATTTCAAATAAAATTCTTCCTGGTTTAACTACTGCAACCCAATACTCTGGAGCACCTTTACCAGAACCCATACGAGTTTCAGCAGGTTTTTCAGTAACAGGTTTGTCTGGGAAAATCTTAATCCAGATATTTCCACCTCTACGAATATATCTTGTCATAGCACGACGTGCCGCTTCTATTTGATTTGAAGTTATCCAACAAGGTTCTAAAGCTTTTATACCATATTCGCCATATGCAAGCTCATTACCACGCATAGCCTTGCCCTTCATTCTGCCTCTGTGAACTTTACGATATTTTACTCTCTTAGGCATCAACATGACTATTCCTCCCTTCTTTAAGACTCTTTATTCTTATTGTCTCTTCTATTGTTTCTGTTAAAATTATTGTTTCTGTTATCGCGTCTTTTGCGATTTCTATTATCTCTATTATCTCTGTTATCTCTAGGTTTTCTTCTTGAATCTTCTTTTAATTCAGGGAGAACTTCGCCCTTATAAAGCCAAACCTTAACGCCAATCTTGCCGTAAGTAGTATCAGCTTCAGCGAAACCGTAGTCGATATCAGCTCTTAATGTTTGAAGAGGAATAGTTCCTTCAGAATAACCTTCAGTTCTTGCCATATCTGCACCGCCTAAACGACCTGATACAGCAGTCTTAATACCAAGAGCTCCTTGACGCATAGTTCTTTGAATTGCTTGTTTCATAGCACGTCTAAATGCAACTCTTCTTTCAAGAGATTCTGCAATGCTTTCAGCAACTATTTGTGCATCTAAATCTTGATTTTTAATCTCCTCAACATTTATTACAACAGATTTATTTGTAAGCTTTTCAATTTCAGCTCTAAGTTCTTCAACTCCAGCTCCTCCACGTCCAATTACCATTCCTGGTTTAGCTGTGTGAATTGAAACTTTAACTCTATTAGCAGCTCTTTCAATTTCAATCTTAGAGATTCCTGCAGTATAAAGTTTTTTCTTGACATATTTTCTAATATTGTTGTCTTCAACTAAAAGATCGGCAAAATTTTTCTTGTCTGCGTACCATTTTGAATCCCAATCTTTAATTATTCCAACACGAAGTCCATGTGGGTTTACTTTTTGGCCCATTCTCTACCTCCTTACTCTCTTTCTGCTACTACAACGCCAATGTGACTTGATCTTTTAAGGATTGGATAAGCCATACCCTTAGCCTTAGGACGAAATCTCTTCATAGTAGGTCCGTCATTAGCGTATGCTTTTTTCACATAAAGATCGTCTCTGTCCAAATTAAGGTTGTTTTCAGCATTAGCTACAGCTGATTTTAGTACCTTATAGAGTTCATGAGCTCCCCTCTTATTAGTAAATTTTAAAATAGAGAGGGCCTCATCAACGCTTTTGCCGCGTATTTCAGCGCAAATATAATTCACCTTAAGAGGTGATATTCTTACATATTTTGCAATTGCTTGTGCTTGCATTATAACCCTCCTTATTTAACTGTTGTGCTCTTTTCGCTCTTGCCGCCGTGGCCTCTATATGTTCTTGTTGGAACAAATTCACCTAATTTATGTCCTACCATGTCTTCAGTAATGTATACTGGCACATGTTTTCTGCCGTCATGAACAGCAATTGTGTGTGATACAAATTCAGGGAAAATAGTTGAGCGACGAGACCAAGTTTTAATTACTTTCTTTTCGTTCTTTTCATTAAGCTCGTCAACCTTCTTTAGAAGGTGTTCATCAGCAAATGGTCCTTTTTTTATTGATCTACTCATTATACCCTCCGATTACTTAGTTCTTCTTCTTACTATATACATATCAGATTTTTTAGATTTCTTTCTAGTCTTAAGTCCTAGAGCTTTCTTGCCCCAAGGAGTCATTGGTGAAGGTCTACCTACTGGAGTTCTACCTTCTCCACCACCATGAGGGTGATCAACAGGGTTCATTGCAGATCCTCTAACATGTGGTCTCTTTCCAAGATATCTGCTCTTACCTGCTTTACCTAGTGTAATAAGTTCGTGAGAAATATTTCCAACTTGTCCAATAGTTGCCTTACATCTTTGATTTATTAATCTAAATTCACCTGAAGGAAGTCTAAGTTGAGCATATTTTCCTTCTTTTGCCATAAGTTGAGCTGATGATCCAGCACTTCTTGCTATTTGACCGCCCTTTCCAGGAGTCATTTCAATGTTGTGAACAGTAGTACCAACTGGGATATCAGCAAGTATTAGTGCGTTACCAACTTTAATATCTGCTTCTGAACCTGATTCGATTACATCCCCAACTTTTAATCCATTAGGTTGGATGATGTATCTCTTTTCACCATCAGCGTAAGATAAAAGTGCAATGTAAGCTGTTCTATATGGATCATATTCAATAGCTACTACTTTTGCAGGAATATTGTCTTTATCTCTCTTTAAATCTATAATTCTATATTTTCTCTTAACTCCGCCGCCTCTATGTCTACTAGTAATTCTACCTTGTGAATTTCTACCGGCAGTTTTTTTGATGCTAACTAAAAGAGATTTTTCAGGTGTCTTCTTAGTAATCTCTTCAAACGTAGCAACAGTCATCTGTCTACGGGCAGGAGTTGTAGGTTTAAATCCTCTAATCGCCATTTTAATACCTCCTACTATCAGATAGAATCAAAAAATTCTATCGGTTCTGAGTCATCAGTAAGCTTAACTATAGCTTTTTTCCATGAAGGACGTCTACCTTGATGAACTCCTTGTCTTTTTAATTTTCCACGCATATTCATTGTATATACTTTTTCAACCTTAACGCCGAAGATTTCTTCAACAGCTTTTCTGATTTCAGGTTTAGTGGCATCCTTTTGCACTTCAAAAGTGTATTTATTTTCTGCCATCATATCCATACTTTGTTCAGTAACTAAAGGTCTTTTAATAATGTCAAATTTATTCATCAGTTAAAAACCTCCTCAACAACATCTAGTGCAGCCTTTGAGATAATAAGATTATCGTATTTTAATAAATCATATACATTAATATCAGTGGCTCTAGATGTTTTTACTCCAGCGATATTTCTTGCAGCCCTTTGAACGTCCTTTTCGTCATCATTAACAACTACAAGCGCTTTTTTTCCTGCTTTAATATCCTTTAAGATGTTTGCAAAGATCTTTGTCTTTGGCTCATCCATTGTGAACTTATCAACAAGAATCATTTCACCATCTTGGAATTTGCTAGTAAGAACTGACTTAAGAGCAACTCTTCTAGCCTTCTTAGGAGTTGTATAAGAATAATCTCTTGGTTTCTTAGCGAAAACAACTCCGCCACCTCTCCATTGAGGTGATCTAATAGAACCTTGTCTTGCACGACCTGTTCCCTTTTGTCTCCAAGGCTTTCTTCCGCCTCCACGCACTTCAGCACGAGTTTTAGCAGAGTGAGTACCTTGTCTTTTATTAGCCAAAATATTTTTAACAACTAAATAAACAGCATGAGTGCTTATAGGAGCATCAAATAGCCCTTCACTTAGTTCGACTTCTTCAACAGGATTTCCCTTAATGTCAATCATTTGAATTTTAGGCATTTCTTAACCTCCCTATCTTATTTAGTCATTTTAACAGTGCTTTTAATTCTTACAGTTCCCTTCTTAGGTCCTGGGATAGCACCCTTAACTAAAATTAAATTTTTATCTGTATCTATTCTAACAATTTCTAAATTTTGAACAGTAACTCTTTCGTTACCCATTTTTCCAGCCATTCTATGGTTTTTGAATACTTTTCCTGGATAAGAAGCAGCACCCATACCACCTGGCATTCTGTGGAATTTAGAACCGTGAGTTTCTCTACCACGGCCAAAGTTATGGCGTTTGATAATACCTGCAGTTCCTTTACCCTTTGAAGTACCAATTACATCAACATGTTCCTCTACTTCAAAAATATCTACCTTTATTTCATCTCCAAGGTTGTAAGAATCTACATCATCAGTTCTAAATTCAGAAAGATGTTTTCTATATCCTACGCCTGCCTTGTCGAAATGTCCCTTCTCAGGTTTGTTAAGTTTTTTTTCTTTAACTTCATGTGTTGCAACTTGGATAGCATTGTATCCATCACTTTCAATTGTTTTCTTTTGCACAACAACATTTGGTTCTACTTCAATAACTGAGACAGGAGTAACATTACCCTCTTCATCAATAATTTGGGTCATGCCAATTTTTTTACCTACTAAATATTTCATGTTGCACCTCCTAGTATTTACAGCGGACTTCTAAATAGAAGTCATATAAAGCAAAGTCTTAAAGTTTAATTTCTATGTCTACACCAGCTGGTAGATTTAACTTCATAAGTGAATCTACAGTTTTTTGTGTAGGATTAAGTATATCAATTAGACGCTTGTGAGTTCTTTGCTCAAATTGTTCTCTTGAATACTTATACTTGTGTACAGCTCTTATAATTGTAATAATTTCCTTTTCTGTTGGAAGAGGAATTGGTCCAGATACTTCTGCACCGCTCTTCTTAGCAGCTTCAACAATTCTTAACGCTGAATTATCAAGTAATTCGTGATCATAAGCTTTAAGTTTAATTCTGATTTTTTGTTTGCCTTTGTTAGACATATTTACCTCCTATTCGCTAAAGCCTTACTTGCGAATGGGGTTATCGATAAACGCACCCTAGTGTATCATAGAGCCCATCTGAAAAAAATAACCCTCGCCCAAGTCCAGCCTGGACTTCTCCGTCATAATTACCTCGAAACTCCTTTTTTTCGGCAAAGTTTCAAGCAACTTATGATTTCATCGCAACATTCTTTTTAAACGCTTAAACATTATATAGTAAATTTAAGCCAATGTAAAGCCATTTTTTAAAGTATTTAAAATTTTTTTGAAAATTTTTTCATTTCTCTCATATAATTTTCGGAGAAACTTTTCCATAATTTTTATTTACTTCAAAAAAAGATGTTGCAAAATAAAATTATCTATTTTACAACATCACTATATTCTTCAATATATAATAATTGGACTATAATTTTTTATTTAGTCATTAAATAATTATATGCACCTAGTGCAGCTGTAGCTCCACTACCTTGTGCTATTACAATTTGTTTAAATGTAGAATTTGTACAATCTCCCGCTGCGTAAATTCCTTCTTTATTAGTTTTTCCAAACTCATCTACTATAATTTCGCCACGAGAATTCTTCTCTACATTGTCAATCCATTCAGTTGTAGGAACAAGTCCAACTTGAATAAAACATCCCTGTGTATCTTCTGTAATCACTTCGCCACTAACTCTATCTTGATAAGTTATTTTCTCTAAAACTTTTTCGCCTTCTAGACTTTGTGTAGCTGCATTAGTAACTACTCTTACATTTTTAAGTTTCTTTAACTTATCTTGTAATATAGAGTCTGCTTTTAATTCTGGTAAGAATTCTAATACTAAAACTTCCTTTGCAATACCTGCCAAGTCAATGGCTGCTTCTATTCCGGAGTTTCCTCCGCCTATGACTGTAACCTTTTTATCCTTAAATAAAGGTCCATCACAATGTGTACAATAAGCTACACCCTTATTTCTAAACTCAATTTCACCAGGAACTCCGATTAATCTCCACTTAGCACCAGTTGCTATAACTATTGTTTTAGCCTTGAGTTCTCCATGATCAGTAATTATTTTAATTGGATTTTCTTCTATTATATTCTCTACATTTACATTATCTATAATGTCCACATTATATTTTTTTACATGTTCTCTAACATCGTCCATGAATTTTGGTCCCTCAGTATATGAAATTCCAGTAATGTTTTCAATAGCTAAGGTTTCCTTAACTTGTCCACCAAATTCCTTAGCAACAAGCCCTGTCTTTATTCCCTTTCTAGCCGCATAGATTGCTGCAGTTGCTCCTGCAGGTCCACCGCCTATTACCAACATATCAAATTCTTCTTTTTCATCTAGCTTTAATTCTTCTTTTTCATCTGTAACTTTATTTAAAATTTCATTAAGAGAAATCTTTCCATTGTAAAATAATTCGCCATTTAGATGGGAGGTTGGTACAGCTAATATTCCTAATTCTTCGACATAATCCTTAAACATAGAGCCATCAATCATAGTATGTTTAATTTTAGGATTAAGTACAGACATTATATTTAAAGCTTGAACAACTTCAGGACAGTTGTGGCAGCTTAAACTTACAATTGTTTGAAAATTAAGCTCTTTATCAATTGCTTTAATTCTATTTATTTGCGACTCTTCAATCTTAGGTGCTCTTCCCCCTACTTGAAGAAGTGCAAGGACAAAGGATTCAAATTCATGTCCCAATGGAATTCCTGCAAAAGTTATTCCTTCAATATTTTCTGAAGATAAAGAAAAACTAGGAGTGTACTTTAATTTTCCTTCTTCTAGTTTTAATTTATCTGATAAAGGCAATAACTCATCTATAAATTCCTTAACATTTTTTGAATTTTCACTTTCATCAAGGCTTACAGTGATTACAACCTCTCTTTCGAGAAGTTGCAAATACTGCTTAACCTGATTTTTTAGATTTGAATCTAACATTAGATTTTACCAACAAGATCTAATCCCGGAGTCAATGTTTCTCCTGTTTCCTTCCATTTAGCAGGACATACTTCGCCAGGATTATTTCTTACAAATTGTGCTGCACGAATCTTATCGTATACTTGACTAGCATCACGGCCAATTCCATCAGCATTAATTTCAACAGTTTGAATTATTCCATCTGGGTCAATAATAAAAGTAGCTCTTTGCGCCAAACCTGGTTCTTCATCAAGTACATCAAAATCTCTTGTAATTGATTTATGTGGATCAGCAAGCATTGTAAATTCTAGTTTAGAAATAGCTTCTGAATGATCGTGCCAAGCTTTGTGAACAAAATGCGTATCAGTTGACATAGAATAAACTTCAACACCTAATTCTTGTAATTTAGCATATTGTTCTTGCATATCCTCAAGTTCCGTAGGACATACAAAAGTAAAATCTGCTGGGTAGAACATTAATACTGTCCATTTACCTTCAAAATCTTTATTTGTAACTTCGATAAACTCCTCTTTCTTTGGATTGTAGCCATTTGTTTTAAACTCTGGGATTTTCTTTCCTATTTGTGACATATTATCCTCCTTTTATTTTAATAATATCTAACTTTTTTCGCGATAATATTGTGATAAATATTATCATTCTCATTATACCCTAGAATTTTTTTTATAAACTACTTTCTTATAAATAAATAACAAAATTTTAACACTTAGTTAATGTACAATTTATTTATTCAATTGCTAAAATCAAAAGCATTTTATACTTTGTTCTAGCCTTGACGCTATGGTTTATATTTTTTGGAAAAACTAATTGATCTCCTACTTTTACTTCATAACTCTTATCATCAACAGTAAGAGTAGCTTCTCCCTCTAAGGGTATTACTAGTGCATCTCCTGGTGCACTATGAGGATTTAAGCCTTCTCCCTTGTCAAAAGCCATTAACATTATCTTTAAATCATTTCTTGAAACTATATCTAAATTTGAAATTCCACCATCAACATAAGATATTGCATCTTTTAATTTTATTACTTCTCCCTTTAATATGTTTTTCATTTCATCATTCTCCTTTTTGTATATAGTTATTTCTAATAAATAACTGTTATTTTCTGCTCGTATGTCAAATAATAAATTTTTTTGAAATATTATACATTCATTAGATTTTAATATTTTTCCACCTATTTTAACTTTTCCATCTAATAAAAAATAGAATTTTTCTTCATTATAGTTTTCTCCGCTAATATCCGTTCCCTTATATAAACTCAATAAAATCAAACTATAATCTTCGCCAATGTTTATCTTTTTCGAGATAGTTTGAGCTTTTTTAATAGGAATCAAAACTTCTGCTTTTAAAGTTTCCCCTTTAACTATATTTTTAATATCTATCACCTGCTATACTCGTGGGAATAATACTTGTGTATCCTTTCCCACTTATTTCTATTTTCTCAATTGATACATTAACTGCAAAAGCATCTCTTATATTTGAAGGATTTAAAATATCTTCTGTATTTCCAATTTTATGTTCTCCATTGTAATTTAGTAAAATACATTTATTAGATATAGACAATGCGTGCTCTGGATAATGAGTATTTATTATTACAATTACTCCTTCTTCTCTAGCTAAATTCTTTATTAAGTCCATTATCACTAACTGATTTTTAAAATCCAATCCACTTTCCGGCTCATCTAATATGATTACCTTGGGTTTCTTCACTAAACTTCTTGCTATCATAATCATTTGCAGTTCTCCGCCACTCATATTATTACAATCCTTATCTTTTAGATGGCAAATACCAATCTTTTTCATAGTTTCTACAGCTCTATTCCTATCTTCCTCTCTGGGCTTCTCAAAAGCACTTAATTCTGTAGCAAGACCTAATAAAACCATTTCTAACCCAGAATAAGAAAATATAAAATGTCTTTTTTGAGGAATATAAGAAATTTCTTTCCAAAGCTCTCTACTTTTCATGCTTGAGATTTTTTTATCCTCTAAAAAACTTTCTCCTTTACTCCAATTTAGAAGACCTATAATACACTTAATTAAAGTTGTCTTCCCAACACCATTGGGACCTAAAACCGAAAGCACATCAGAATTATTAAGTCCAAAATTAATATCTTTTAAAAGATACTCCGATTTATTATATTTAAAATAACCATTTTCAACTTTTAACCTCATCTAAATTGTCCTCCCGTTCTTCTAAGTAAGGCTATAAATATTGGTGCACCAATAATAGCCGTTAAAATAGAAATAGGTAATTCTATTACAGATATAGTTCTCGACAAAGACTCAATCAAAACCATAAAGGCTGCTCCAAAACTTATGCCTATAGGTACTGTGTAAACATTATTAGCTCCTACTATCAGCCTACAAATATGTGGAATAATTAAACCTATCCATCCAATTTGACCACATAGGGATATAGAACTTGCAGTAATAATAGTTGATGCAAATATAAATAATAATCTCGTGTTTTTCACATTTATCCCAAGAGATTTTGCCTCATCTTCTGAGAGAGATAGTATATTTAATCTCCATCTCATTTTATAAATAAAAATCACAGATAAAATTATTAAAGGTCCTGCAAGAAGCAAATTAGCATAGGATGCTCTACTAAAAGAACCCATTAACCAATAAGTTATTTGCGGTAGTTTATCTGTTGGATCAGCTGTATATTTAAGAAGAGAACTTATTGCATTTGCAAACGAAGACACAATTATTCCCGATAATACAAGCATAATAATTGATGAACCAACGCTTTTTACTATTCTAAGTGTTATAAAAATTGATAAAAGCCCTGTCAAAAGTGCTAAGGTTTGAATCCCCATAGTATTTAATGATAATAGTATAGCTATTATTGCTCCAAGACTTGATGCACTTGTAACTCCCAAAATGTCAGGAGTTGCAAGTGGATTTGAAAATAGTGACTGAAAGGTAATTCCAGCGCAAGTAAGTCCAGCTCCAACAATTAATGCTGTTATTATCCTAGGCAGGCGAATATTGATTATTACAGACTCAAGCATAGGATCCAACTTTATATTCATAATATGATTTTTAAATAATTTTAATATATCGAAAATACTTATGCTCATCCTTCCAATAGAAATGGCTATTAATGCACTAAATATAGGAAAAATGAATAATATTATATACACATAAAATTTAATATTCCCATTTTTTATGAAATATTTTTTCATCATATACTAAACATATCCTCAATCTCTTTATCATTAAGATTGTAGTTGTACCATTTTGAATAATATTCTTTGATTATTTTATTTAAATCATAGTCCTTAAAATATTCTGGATAAGTTGATTTTGCAAGCCATGCTAAGACAAGTGGTCCATCTGGATTAGGTGTAAACCAATTCCACATACCGAGTTTTGTATTATAAACTCTTCTATTTTTTACAGAATTTAAATTAGAAAAATCAATTCCTTTAACATTGTTATCGAATACATCTTTTGTTTTGATGTCAAGAAGTCCTGGTCCATCAAGAAATAATATATCTGGATTCCATTCATAAATTTGTTCTACATTTATCTTTGCAAATCCCTTAGCTTCTCCAGCAACATTTTTTACACCAAGTCTTCTTAACCAAAAATCTCCAAATACCCCTTTTCCTGCAACAATTGGTGTTCCTTGTACATATTTCCATAAAATCATAGCACTTGGCCTTTCATTTTCTGGAACTTTTGCAATTCTTTGCTCAACATCTTTCACAATATTATTTCCAGCATCAACAAAATTATCCATTTTGCCCTTTTCTTCAAAAACATCTTCTAAAAGTTTCAACCACTCCACATATCTATTAATTGGGTCAGCAGGTGTTTTTGCACCAACAGTTGCAAAACCAACACAAGGAATACCAGTTTTACTTAATTGCTCGAAATGTTCTTTATTTTGTGCATTGTAAAATATTACATCAGGTTTTAACTTCATTATTTCTTCTATGTTAATATCAGATTGAGCATGAACAGTATTCTCCGCTTTTAATAGCTCAGGTGCCATTTCTTTTAATACAGTATCAGAAATGACCTCTTTTAAAGAGCCGGCATAACCTACAATATAAGGTGCTTTACCTCCATGATAAGCAGTATACGTGGAAAGTATAGGAATTTGATCTATAACAATTCTTTCTATATTGTTAGGAACTTCAACTTCATTACCTGCATGGTCAATTATCTTATGTTTTCCCTCTTTTTTAGCTTCTTTAGTTTCATTTGTAACAACATCTTCTTTATTATTTACCTCACTGGACTCTTCTTTATTACATGAAGAAAAAAGTCCAAGTATTATTGTAAGAACTAAAATTAAACTTAATTTTTTTGTTATTTTTTTCATTTTATATTCCTTTCCTTGCTACTATTCCAATATAACTAATATTAGTATTTTCTGATCTTTTTTTCATTTTTGCTATTCTTTCTTTGAATTCTTCTTTATTTGCATTTTTATAGAAATTGACAGCACCAATGGCACCCTCATCTTCTATTATTGTTTCTTTATCAAGCAATAAAAATCCTCCATGCTTTTGAGCAATAACCTCAAAACCCATTTCTTCTAATAATTTAACCCAGTTAAATTTAGAAAGTGGACAAGCATTTATATTTGCCATTATAGAAACTTTTTTTCTAAGCTCTTCTTCATTTCCTTCAATAGCAACATCGTGTATAATTAATTTTCCACCTGGCTTTAAAACTCTTAAATATTCTTTTAAAGCTAATTTTTTATCATCATCAGAAAGCATTGTAAGCATTGCTTCATTTAAAACTAGATCAAAGGATTCATCTTTAAAATCTAAGTTTGTAGCATTCATTTTTAAAACCTCAACATCATTATTAAATCCTAGAATCTCTAAATTTTCCTTGCAAGTTTCAATAACTCCCTCATCTAAGTCTATTCCAATTATCTTACATTTATATTTATTATATAAACTAATCAAATTATCACCTTGATTACATGCAACCTCTAAAACTTTAGAACAATTATTGATTTCCACTTGTTCTAGTAACCATTTAGTAACAACCCCTCCACCTGGTCGAAGTTTAGTCCTACCTAAAAACTTTAAAAAATCATGTCCCATTGAAATATTTTTTTCTTTTTCCATAAATTCTTCCTCCTATATATTAAATAGTAAATATCCGCCTGCACCAATACTATAAATCATTTGATATTAATTATCAGTTGCAAATGCAACAAATAATATTTTATTTTTACTTTTATTCTCTATAAGGATCCTAGTACAATCTTTATTTTAGATTACTATTTTTAGGGTATATAATTAAATATATGAATATTAAAGGAGGAACTATGAAAATATTATTATTAATGAAAACTGTTCCTGACACAACTAATGCAAAAATCGATCCAGAAACTAATAACCTAATTAGGGATGGAATTAAAACTATAATAAATCCATCAGACCTATGTGGACTTAAATTTGCATTAAATATATCAGAACAAGTAGAAGAAGATGTGCAAATTGACGTTCTAACTATGGGACCACCTTCTGCAGAAAAATTTTTGCGCGACTGCATACAAATGGGCGCAGAAGAGGCTTATTTATTAGAAGGACTTGAGTTTAGAGGCTCTGACACAATAGCAACTTCCTATGCACTTGCAGAAGCGGCAAAATCAATTTGTGATTACGATATAATCTTTACAGGCGACCAAACTACAGACGGCGATACTGGACAAGTAGGTCCACAAATTGCTGAAAGGCTCGGCATGAATCAAGTTACTTATCTATGCGACATAAATTATCGAGATGGCGAATTTGAAGTTAAAAGAAATGTAGGTACAGGCGTTGAAACTGTAAAATTATCTACACCTTTTGTTGCAACAGCCCTAAAGGGTTCTGTGAACAAGCCTTCAAAATTTGCGCTAAATAGAGATGAAATTGCAAAGGAAAAAGAAATTCACGTCTTAACTGCATCTTCCCTTGGACTTGACCTCGACAAACTTGGACAAAAAGGTTCTCTTACAATAGTAAAGGATTTAAGTGCCCCTAGAAAATCAGAAGCAGGAAACATGATTGACACTGGTTCTGCAAGTGGAAATATTAAAGAAGTCATAAAAATTTTAGAAGATAAGAAAATATTAGTGTAGGTGATAAAATGAAAAATGGAAATATTTGGGTAGTAAACGAAACATCAAAAGGTTCACTTTCACTTATTACTAAGGAAACTATGTCCAAGGCAAGAGAACTTTCTGAGGATTTAAATAAAGAACTAATAGCAGTTGAAATTGGATTTAATAACGACGCCATTGCAAGGGAATCAGGGTATTATGGCGCCGATAAAGTAATACAAGTAAATGATGAACTTTTAGAAAATTACAACACCTTAGGCTATGCAAAAGTTTTGGAAGCATTAATGGATAAATACGACCCTGCAATAATAATGTTACCAGCTAGCCACAACGGTCGTGACCTTGCCGGAAGAGTTTCTGCCAATAAAGGCGTTGGACTCGTTGCAGACTGCTCATCAGTTGAACTAACAGAAGATAAAAAAGACATAAAATGGATTAGACCTTCCTTTGACGGAAAATTATTCTGCGACGTAAGAATTTTATCTGAAGTTATGATGGCAACAATTGGAAGAGGAGCTTTTGTGGAAGCAACTCGCGACGAAAGTAAAAATGTTGAAATCATAAAAGAAGAAGCAAAACTTAAGGCAGAAGACATTGCTACAAAGTTTATTGGCTTTGAAAAATCTGACATCAACCCACTACTCGACAAGCTTATGAATTCAAAAATAGTTGTATCAGGTGGATTAGGACTTGGCGGACCAGAAAACTGGCATTTAGTAGAAGAACTTTCCGATGCTCTTGGCGGTGCAGTTGGTGCAACAAAAGCTGCAACAGACCTTGGCTGGTGTGATAAAGACATTCAAGTTGGAGTAACTGGCGTGCAAGTAAAACCAGATCTATACATTGCCCTTGGAATATCTGGAGCAATTCAACATACAAAGGGAATGGAAAACTCTGCGACAATTATTGCAATAAATAAGGATCCAAATGCAGCAATATTTAACATAGCAAGCTATGGAATAGTAGACGATTTATTTAACATAGTTCCAGATTTAATAAAAGAAATTAAAAATAGAAAGTAAGATTTAAAGCCGTGGTCTCCATGGCTTTATTTTATTGTCAAAAAAATATCAGCTCACAAACTATTAAAATGAGCTGATACACAAAACTTTTCACTAAATATTTAATTC
>NZ_JBNPOJ010000020.1:0-29946 GCF_050315115.1 Peptoniphilus sp. SGI.035 | reverse complement strand
AAGAATTTTAAAAACTAAAAATATTATTGAAATTTTGGGATTTATAGAGTATAATAAACCTACATTGGCCGTAAGGCTACTCTTTTCTACGAGAGGAGGTTAAAAAATGTCCGAAATCAGGGTTGGTGAAAACGAATCTTTAGACAATGCTCTTAAAAGATTCAAAAGACAATGTGCCACAAGTGGAGTTCTCAAAGAAGTAAGAAAGAGAGAACATTACGAAAAACCAAGTGTTAGAAGGAAGAAAAAATCCGAAGAGGCACGCAGAAAAAAACACAGATATTAAAGAGGGTGTTCTTATGTCTCTAAAAGAGAGACTCATGGCTGATTTAAAAGAAGCTATGAAAAGTAAAAATAAACTTCGAAAAGATGTTATCACCATGGTTCGTGCAGCTATTAAACAAAAAGAAGTAGATGAACGAGTTGAGCTCAATGATTCTGATATTGAAAATATCATTTCAAAACAGCTAAAAGAAAAAAAGTCGTCAATTGAAGAGTTTAAAAAGGGTAATAGAGAAGATTTAGTTAAGCAAACTAATGATGAAATCGAAATACTACTTGAATACTTACCTGAGCAATTATCAGATGAAGAATTAAAAGAAATTATAAAAAAAGTAATTGACGAAAATGAAATAACATCAATGAAGGATATTGGTAAATTAATGAAAATTGTAATGCCTTTAATTAAGGGCAAAGCAGATGGCAAACAAGTTAATGTTATTGCTAAAGAATTATTAAATTAAGGCTCGGGGATTCCCCGGGTTTTTATTTTTGTAAACTTTTAACATATAAATTATTCTCTGTTAATGTTTAGGTAATTAGAATTTAATTCAATAATTAAAAAGAATATATTTTTATTTTAAGTTGATTTAGTTTCAAGAATTTTGTGTTTTAAAGGGAAAATCATTTTATTAGTTATAAATTTTTGAGAGTTTAGTTTAGTTAAAATATAAAGCTAAAATAGATTTTAAAATTAACAGATGTTGAATTTTTTAAATAAAAACAAATTAATATAGGCGAAGCAGGAAATAAGGGCATATTATTGCAAGGCAATAAAAAACTGATACATTTCATATCAGCCCTTTATTGTTTTGCAATAAATAAATTAATCAAAGATCAAATCGTCATTGTCGTCATTATCATTCATAAAGTAAACTAAAAGTTCGTTGGCAGTATCAAAATCATTTTCTGAAACATAAATTCCTTTTTCATAAAGTGAAAATCCAGAAATTAACCTCATATAATCGCCTTCGTCCTTTACAAAATAAGGAATGGAATTGTCTTCTAAGAAGGCACAAATTTCATCAAATAAGAGTTTATTGGTAGAAGTAACGAGTTTTACATATTCAATGTCTTTTTTCATAATATCACCTAATAAAATTATACCCTTAATTATAAAAAAGTAAATTTTATTGAAATAATTTATTAAATTTAGTAGAAAACAATACTTTAACGCTTTTATCTATTTAAAAAATATTAATTTTGTGATAGTATTTCTAGTATACAAAAAAAGGAGGAGTGTATGTCAAAGCAAAATGAAGGATTTTCATCGATCCTTGGATTTATTATGGTTGCCATTGGTCTTGCCCTTGGAATAGGAACTCTCTGGAGATTTCCTTATGTAGTTGGCGAAAATGGTGGAGCAATTTTTATATTTTTATATATTTTAATTATTTTAGTAATAGGAATTCCTCTTATGACTTGTGAGGTTACCATAGGTTATGCAACGGGAAACGCAGCAATAGATGCCTATAAGACTCTTAAACCAAATACTAAATGGTACTTGTCAGGATATCTTCACACACTTGCAGCATTAATTATAGTGGGATATACTTCAGTTATTTATGCATGGATTATAAAATATATTGCTGGGGCTATAAGTGGAGATTTCGTTGGACTTACAAGCGAAGGTATACAAAATTATTTTGATACTTTTAATGCAAATAAACCAATAGTATTTTTGTTTTTCATAATTAACTTCCTATTAAATGACGCAGTAATTATTTTGGGAGTTCAAAAGGGAATTGAAAGAGTTTCAAAAATTTTAATTCCAATTTTATTTGTAATTATGATTGTAATAATAGTCTTTGGATTAAGACTTCCTGGTGCAATTGATGGCGTTAAGTTTTTATTTAAACCAGATTTTTCTAAATTCTCAATGAATTCAGTTATTGTATGTCTAGGTCAGGCGTTTTTTGCACTTGGTCTTGCAATGTTAGGTTCCATGGTTTTTGGATCTTATATTAAGGAAAAAGACGAAAATATTTTTAAGGATTCATCAGTAATATGTCTTGCACTTGTATTTGCAGGAATTTTATCTGGACTTATGATTCTTCCAATTGTATTTGCTACTGGACTTACACCGGGAGAAGGAGTTGGACTTACATTTTTGACTCTTCCACTTGCCTTTAATGTGGTGCCTTTTGGTAGGGTGCTTTCAATTTTGTTTTACTTTGGATTTTACATTGCAGCTTTCACTTCATCTGTTGGCGTATTAGAAGCAATCGTTGGACAATTTATGGAGAGATTTAAGTTAGATAGAATAAAAGCATTGATATTAGCGAGTGTTATTATAATTGGAATTGCAGCATTATCTACTTTCTATGACCCAGCCTTTGCATTCATAGACAATGTGGAAAGTAATTACATTTTAGTAATTGGATGTCTTCTAATTGCACTTTTTTCTGCAAGAGCGTGGAAAATGGAAAATTTACTTGAAGCAGCAAATATAAAAAGTCCCTTCGTAAGAATGTGGATGAATGTAAGTATAAAGTATATTTCACCAATTGTTATTGTAATTATTTTCTTTAGTCAATTTATAAAATAAAACTTGTGTACTCTTGTCACAAATTCTATAAAAAAAGCCGAGCATACGTTCGGCTTTTACTTATATATGTAAGTTTTTTAAAAAAGAAAAGTTTACAATAAAAAAGACCCTTTGAGGGGTCTTCTTCGTTGTCATTACATATTCTTTGAATAAAATTCAACGATTAATTGGTCTTCAATTTCTATTGGAATATCTTCTCTATTAGGTAGAGAAACTAAAGTTGCTTTAAAGTCTTCGTCCTTAGAAATATAAGGATAGTTTACAACAATGTTAGTGTTGTAGTTTTCTTTAAATAAATCAACTTTTCTTCCCTTAGCAGATAATGCAATTACATCAGATGCTTCACATCTGTAAGAAGGAATATTTACTTTCTTTCCATTTACAGTTAAGTGACCATGAGTAACCATTTGTCTTGCTTGTCTAATTGAAGATGCAAAGCCCATTCTGTAACATAAATTATCAAGTCTTCTTTCAAGAAATGTTACTAAGTTAGGACCAGTTTGACCTTGAGTTCTTTGAGCTTCTTTAAATAGATTAACAAATTGTCTTTCAAGTACACCGTAGTATGCTCTAAGTCTTTGTTTTTCTAAAAGTTGCTTACCATATTCAGTAAGTTTTTTATCACTTCTTGCAGTACCCTTTGTTGCTCTTTTCATTGCCTTTGGGTGACCACATACATTTAGTCCAAGTCTTCTTGATTGCTTGAACTTTGGATCCATCATTTTTGCCATTTTTATCAAACTCCTATAAATTTTCGCCGCGATAATTTATAAGCCGATAGCATTATACTAGAAATAGAGGTTTTTGTAAAGAAAAAAATAAAAACCAGAAAACTTTATAATCTGACAAAAATTATTTGTGAGGAAAGCATTTATTTAATGAAAATTTTAAATAAATTATGTTATACTAAAAATATAAATAAGAGATATCTTTCGATTAATTGTTAGGAGGATTTATGAAAAAAATTGAATTTGTCGATACTATTCTTCGCGATGCTCATCAATCATTAATGGCAACGAGAATGACTTATAAGGATATGGAACCTGCACTTGATAAGCTTGATAAAGTTGGATACAAGGCTCTCGAATGTTGGGGAGGAGCGACTTTTGATTCATGTATAAGATATTTAGATGAAGATCCATGGGAAAGAATTAGAAATATTAAATCTCATTTAAAAAATACAAAGACTCAAATGCTTCTTAGAGGTCAGAATCTTTTGGGATATAAAAATTATCCTGATGATGTTGTAGAAAAGTTTGTTGAACTTTCTGTTAAAAACGGTGTGGATATTATTAGAATTTTTGACGCATTAAATGACCTCAGAAATATTGAAACTTCACTTAAAGCAGCTAAAAAAGCTGGTGCAGAGGCACAGGTTGCAATTTGTTACACTACATCAGAAATTCATACAATAGAATATTTTACAAATCTTGCCAAAAATGTTCAGGAAATGGGCGCAGATTCAATAGCAATTAAAGATATGGCGGGAATATTGACTCCACCAACATCAAGAGATTTAGTTAAGTCACTTAGAAAAGTAATTGATATACCAATAGAACTTCACACTCACGAAACTACTGGATGTGGTTCTATGACTTATCTTAAAGGTGTTGAAGAAGGTGCAGATATTTTAGACACTGCTCTTTCACCATTCTCTGGCGGAACAAGTCAGCCTCCAACAGAAACTCTTGCGATAATTTTAAAGGAAGCTGGATATAAGGTTGACCTAAACTTAGATATTTTAAATGAGCTTGCACCTTATTTCCAAGAAGTTAAAAATAAATATTTAAATAATGGAACTTTAAGAGTGAAAATGCTTACAGTTGATCCAAAGGGACTTATCTATCAAGTGCCTGGTGGTATGCTTTCAAATTTAAACTCACAGCTTTCTGCTGCAAAGCAAGAGCATTTATTTGAAAAAGTTCTTGCAGAAGTGCCAAATGTTAGAAAAGACATGGGTTATCCGCCACTAGTTACTCCAATGAGTCAAATGGTAGGAACTCAGGCATCCTTTAATGTTATGACTGGAAAGAGATACAAAATGGTTCCAAATGAAATCAAGGATTATTTAAAGGGACTTTATGGAAAAACTCCAGTTGAAGTGGACGAAGCTTTTAGAAAATCTATAATAGGCGATGCTGAAGTAATTACAGATAGACCTGCAAATCATTTAGAGCCAGCTCTAAATAAATATAAGGCTGAAGTTGGAGATCTTGCAAAATGTGAAGAAGATGTTTTAACTTACGCATTATTCCCACAAGTTGCAAAGGACTTTTTGGCAAAAAAATATAGCAAATAACCTAAATACTATTGGACTATTGGTAAATCCAATAGTATTTTTTTGCAAATAAAAACATTTTGTTGTATTATTTTTTTATGATAAACATTATATATAAATTGAAAGGAAGATAATATGGATTATAAAAATTTCGTTGTTAATGATTATATAGAAACTTATGCAGAATTAATTTTAAAGATTGGATTAAAAATCAAAAAAGGCGACAGACTTGTAGTGAGATGTCCAATAGAAGCTAGAGATTTTGCTATCACTTGCACAAAAAAGGCTTATGAACTTGGAGCAATTGAAGTTGTAATGGATTATAGAGATCCAATAATTTCTAAGTTAAAATACGAAAACGAAAGCGTGGAAGTTTTAACTGATATACCAAAACATAGAGTAGATAAAGAAAATTATTACATGGGAAAAAAGGCAAAATATCTTTCTATAACTGGATCTGACCCAGATGTGTTTAAGGGAATTGACTCTGAAAAATTATTCAAGGCAAATCTTGCAACGTCAAAGGCATTAAAGGACTTTTCTGCTAAAATGATGGCAAATTATGTGTCATGGATAGTTGTTGGAGCAAGTATTCCATCATGGGCTACAAAAGTTTTTCCTGAATTAAGTGAAGATGAAGCTGTGAGAAAATTATGGTTTGAAATTTTTAATTCTGTAAGACTTTTCGAAGAAGAGCCAGAGAAAGCTCTTGAAAATCATGTAAACAATTTGAATAAATACAGTGCATTTTTAAATGAAAATAAATTTGAAAAACTTATTTACAAATCAGAAAAGGGAACTAATCTTGAAGTTTGTCTTCCTAAGGGATATATTTTCGCAGGAGCTGGAGATGTAAATAGCGATGGCGAAGAATTTATTGCAAATATGCCAAGCGAAGAAGTTTTTTCTGCACCAAGACTTGATGGAGTAAATGGAAAAGTTTATTCAACAATGCCACTTAATTACAATGGAAATTTAATTGAAGATTTTTATTTAGTTTTTAAAGACGGAGAAGTAATTGATTACGACGCTAAAAGTGGAAGAGAATATTTAAAAAATATAATTGAAATAGACCAAGGTTCAAAGAGACTTGGAGAAGTAGCGCTTGTTTCACACAACACGCCAATTTCTATGAGGAAAGTTTTATTTTACAACACACTTTACGATGAAAATGCATCCTGCCATTTCGCCCTTGGCAAATCATATCCAAGTTGCATAGAAAATGGTGAAAAACTTACAATTGAAGAATTAAAAGAAAGAGGCATGAACGATTCATTAACGCATGTGGACTTCATGGTTGGCGACGCAAGTACAGAAATAGTTGGCGTAAAGGAAAATGGAGAAAAAGTACAAATCTTTAAGGATGGAAATTTTGTAATATAATAAACAAGGTGATGCTGCATAATAGATATTCTATTTTGCTCATCACTTTTTTATTAAGTATTTGTATTAGCATTATCTTTTTTAATTGATAAATGTAAAATTGAATGAGGTACTAAATAAAAACAAAAACTCATATTAACTAACTCTGTGTAAAATTTAATAACAAAGATACAGAGATCGGTTAATATGAGCTATAAACATTTTCGCTTTATAAGTAAAAAAATTTTTGATTACATCAAATTAATTTTCATTTATAAATTTTTTAGAATTAAGTGGGAAAATTCTAAAAAATGGCTTAGAAGCCACAGTATTTGTTTTTATAGGTCCAAAATTTCTCGAATCATAGGATCCATTTAAAGTTCTATTATCCCCGAGGACAAATAATTCGTCTTCATTAAGTGAAAAAATTTCTTTATCTGAGTATGTATATGAATTATCTTCTAAATAATATTCATTTAAGCGATTTCCATTTATATAAACAGAGCCATCTATTATTTCTATTTTATCCTTTGGAAGCCCAATAATTCTTTTGATGAGTAGCTTATTTTCATCCTTAGATTTAAAAACTATAATATCACCTCTTTTGTATTCTTTTTTAAATTTATAAAAAGAACTAGATAATATTACATCTTTTGGATGAAGAGTTGGATACATAGATGTTTGATTTACTATTACTACATTAAATACAAAGAATCTGAGAAATAGCGCCAATAAGAAGGCAAATAATATTATTTTAAAATTATGATAGTACTTTTTCATTTTATCTCAATAAAATACCTCCATCTAAATTGTAATAAATAAATAATTAGAAGTCAATTTAAAACACCTCATCTTTAACCATTAATAAAAGGGAAATAATTAATAAAAATGGAAATATTATGAAAGTATTTTCATAAAACATGGTAGAATATAATTAATTAATAGATTAAAAATAGGAGGAAATATGTATTCTTGCACAAAAACTTGCACTTTGACTGGGCTCAATGGATATCCAGTTGATGTTGAAGTTGATCTTTCAAATGGAATGCCCAAAATTATACTAGTAGGACTTGCTGACACTGCAGTAAAAGAATCCACAGAGAGAGTAAAATCGGCAATTAAAAATTCTGGCTACGATTTTCCAAAAAAGAGAATTACAATAAATTTAGCTCCTGCTAATTTGAGAAAAGATGGCACACAACTTGACCTTGCAATTGCGGTGAGTCTTTTAAGTTGTGATGAGAATTTAGAGCTCGACTACAGTCCTTACATATATATGGGTGAACTTGCGCTTGATGGCAAAATAAATAAAATTCAGGGAGCACTTCCCATGATAATTTCAATGCGTGAAAAGGGCTACAAGAAATTTATAGTGCCTTATGAAAATAGAAAAGAATGTGTAATAGTTAGCGATGTTGAAATTTATCCAGTAAAAACTTTAGAAGAAGTAGTTTCCTTTTTAAGAGGAGAAATTAAAATTGAAAGATGTGTTGGCAGTTTTACTAGGGAAAAAGTTTCTTATGAAGTAGATTTTTCTGACATAAAGGGACAGGAAAATTTAAAGAGAGCACTTGAAATTTCTGCCTGTGCAAAATCAAATATTTTAATTTTAGGTTCACCTGGTTCTGGAAAGACAATGGCGGCAAAGAGATTTCCAACTATTTTGCCAGAGCTTGATTTTGAAGAAGCAATAGAAGTAACAAAAATTTATTCAATTTCAGGACTTTTAGATGACAATGCACTTATAACAAAGCCACCTTTTAGAGCTCCTCATCACACAGCATCAGCAGTATCATTAATTGGTGGAGGAAAAATTCCAAAACCAGGAGAAATTTCTCTTGCAAATAAGGGAGTATTATTTTTAGATGAGTTGCCAGAGTTTTCAAAATCAGTTTTAGAAGTGTTGCGTCAACCAATGGAATCAAAGGATATAATAATATCTCGCGCAAATGCCAGCGTTAGATATCCTGCAGATTTTCAACTAATTGTGGCACTAAATCCTTGCCCATGTGGTTATCACAATTCAAAGACTCATGAGTGTAATTGCTCGCCTTATGAAATACAGAGGTATCTTTCAAAAATTTCTCATCCTCTACTTGATAGAATTGATATTCATTTAGAAGTTCCTGAAGTTAAATATAAGGAGATATCTTCTGAAAGATCAGGCGAAAGTTCTGAAGTCATAAGGGAAAGAGTAAAGCATGTTAGAGAAATTCAAAGAGATAGATTTAAAGACGAGTCTTTCAAATACAATTCAGAAATTCCTGAGGATAAATTAAAAAAATACTGTGCGCTAGATAGTAATTCGGAAAAAATTTTGGAGCTTGCTTTTAAAAAATATGGTATGAGTGCAAGGACTTACAATAAAATTTTAAAAATTTCAAGGACTATTTCAGACATGGATGGTTGCGAAAATATTAAAGAGGATCATGTTTTGGAAAGTATACAGTATAGAACTATGGACAAAAAGTTTTGGGGTAATTAAATGGAGAAAAGAGATTTACTAATTTTTTTAAATGGAATAAATTTTTCTAGCGAAAATTCTTTAAAGATTTTGAATTATTTAATGGACAATAATATTCCAATTGAAGATTTTGATAAAATTGATTTTTTTGAAGAAAAAGTTCTTTCAAAGAGAAGTTTCGACAGATTAATGGAAAAAGCCCCAGAGTTTGAATTAATTATTGATAAAGTCAAGGAGAAAATCACCTCAATTGGAGTTAAAATTATTACAATTTTAGATGATGAATTTCCAGAATCTCTTAGATACATAATAGATCCACCTTCAGTTTTATATGTAAAGGGGAATTTAAAAATATATAATCCAATTGCCTTTGTTGGTGCAAGAAGTCATTCTTCTTATGGCAATATGGCTGTAAATAAAATAATTGATGCCATAAGCAGTTTTGATTTTACAATTGTAAGTGGGATGGCTTATGGAATCGATTCTCTCTCACATAAAAGAGCATTGCAAAATAATTTAAATACAATCGCAGTTTTGGGTACGGGAATTGATGTAATTTATCCAAAGTCAAACAAGGCATTATATGAAGAAATTTCAAAAAAAGGTGCAATAATTAGCGAATTTGCTTTGGGGACAGGTGCGAATAAATTTACCTTTCCAATGAGAAATAGAATTATTTCAGGTCTTTCAAAAGCTGTTGTAGTGGTAGAGGCAAAGGATAAAAGTGGAAGTTTAATAACTGCAAGACTTGCTGCAGAACAGGGAAAAGAAGTTTTTGCAGTTCCAGGTAATATTACTTCAATTTATTCTGTTGGAACAAATAAGTTAATTCGCGATGGTGCAATTCCTTTAGTTGAAGTAAAGGATATTTTAGATTATTATCCAGATCTAAATAAAAATAAGGTCAACGAAGAAAATGTTGAAATGGATGTAGAAGAATTAGCTGTGTATAATTTAATTCAAAGGGGAATAAATAACACTAACGACATTTGCAATAATTTAGATAATGAGGTATTTTATATAAACAAGATATTGACAAAATTGGAACTTAGAGGCATTATAGAAAAAATTTCTATGAATGAATTTCAAATTTTAAAATAGATTTTAGGAAGAGGGAGATGGTATTTTGGCAAAAAATCTAGTAATTGTCGAGTCACCAACTAAGGCAAAGACAATAAAAAAAATGCTTGGAACAAATTATAAAGTAATTGCATCAGTTGGTCACGTTAGAGATTTACCAAAATCAAAGCTTGGTATTGATATAGAAAATAATTTTGAACCACAGTATATGAACATATATGGCAAGGGACCTCTTATTAAGGAAATTAAATCTGAGGCTAAAAAGGCTGACAAAATAATTCTTGCAACCGACCCCGATAGAGAGGGAGAAGCAATTTCTTGGCACCTTTCATATATTTTGAAAATGGATCCAGATGACAAGAATAGAGTTACCTTTAATGAAATAACTAAGGACACTGTAAAAAGAGAAATTAAAAATCCAAGGGCAATTGACATGAATCTTGTGGATGCTCAACAAGCGAGGCGTGAATTAGATAGGCTTGCAGGTTATCAAATTTCTCCATTATTGTGGAAAAAAGTAAAGGCTGGTCTTTCTGCTGGAAGAGTCCAATCTGCAGTTTTAAAATTAATATGCGACAGAGAAGAGGAGATAAATAATTTTATTCCTGAAGAGTACTGGACTATTCAAGCAGATTTAAGAGTTGGAAGAAAAAAACTTTTAGCTGATTATTATGGAATAAAAGAAAGTGGAAAAGCTAAAAAAGTTGAATTAAAATCAGAAGATGATGCAAATAATGTACTTAAAAATATTGATAAGGAAAATTTTATTGTTGATTCTGTAAAAAAGGGAAAGAGAGCAAGGAAGTCTCCAAATCCTTTCACAACTTCAACTATGCAACAAGACAGCTCAAGGAGAATAAATTTTTCAACAAAAAAAACTATGATGGTAGCTCAAAGACTTTACGAAGGAATAAAACTTCCAAAAGAAGGTTCAGTAGGTCTTATAACTTATATGAGAACGGATTCTACGAGAATTTCTGCTGAAGCACAAAATGCCTGCCTCAACTTTATAGAAAATAATTATGGAAAAGAATATTTAGGGAAAAAGCACGCACCGAGTAAAAAGAAAAATGAAAATATTCAAGATGCTCACGAGTGTATTAGACCTACGGATGTTACAAAAACACCATATTCTATTAAGGACTCTCTATCAAAGGATGAGTTTAAATTATATTCATTAATTTGGAGTAGGTTTGTAGCATCGCTAATGGCAGATGCTGTTTATGACACAGTTTCCGTAGATATTCTTTCAAAAGCTCAATTATTTAAAGTTGCAGGTTCAATTTTATCTTTTGATGGTTTTTTAAGAGTCTATAACTATTCAAATGAAAAAAATACAGAAATTCCACTGCTTGAAGAAGGACAAATTTTAAAATTAAAAGAGATAAACAAGGAACAACATTTTACAAATCCGCCTCCAAGATACAATGAAGCATCGCTAATAAAAGAACTTGAAGCCTTGGGAATAGGGAGGCCTTCAACTTATTCACCTACTATTTCAACTCTTCAAAGTAGATACTATGTAGTTCTTGAAGAGAAAAAATTTGTACCAACAGAATTGGGACAAACAGTAAATGAAATTCTAGTTGAAAATTTTAAAAATTTAGTAGATAAAAAATTCACTGCAGAAATGGAATTTGAATTAGACGAAATTGCTGCAGGTAAAAAACAATGGAAAGAGTTAGTTAGATCCTTTTATGATGGTTTAAAAAAGGATTTAGACAAAGCTTATGAAAATATAGAAAAAGTCGAAATAGAAGATGAAGTCTCTGATGAAATCTGCGAAAAATGTGGACTAAACATGGTTATAAAAATGGGAAGATATGGAAAGTTTTTGGCTTGTCCAGGTTTTCCAGAGTGTAGAAATACTAAGTCACTTGTAGAAAAAATTGGCGTTAAATGTCCAGAATGTGGCAAGGGAGAAATTGTGGTTAAAAGAAGTAAAAAGGGAAGAATTTTTTATGGATGCGACCAATATCCTAAGTGCGAATTTGTATCTTGGAATAAACCTATAAACGAAAGATGTCCAAAATGCAATAGTATTTTAACAGAGATGAAATCCAAAGGTAAAAAGATAATTAAGTGTAGCAATAATACTTGCGATTATAGGAGAGATGAAAGTGAGTAATTTTTCTTTTGATATTAAAAGTATATTTGGCGAAAATTATTGCCGAAAGAATTTCGTTGCTCCAGCAAGAGAAGAAGGGGACATAGTTGTCTTCTACTCTTTACATATTGACGAAATTTTAAAATACAATCTTCAAGAAAAATTGCATAGGAAAGTAATTTTAGAGGAAAGTTCTAAGGATAAAATTTTAAGTGAATTAGATAAAATATATAGAGATGAGAAAAAAGATTTTCTAATAGAAGATATTAATTCAAGTTATGAGGATTTGTCAACAAGTAATATCGATGAAAAGGAAGATTCTCCTGCGGTTAGACTTTTAAACTATATTTTAAGGGAAAGTGTAGAAAGAAATGCCAGTGATATTCATATTGAGCCAAGATTTGAAAATATTATCGTTAGAATAAGAATTGACGGTGCATTAAATACATTAATTGAGCTTCCAAAAAAGATTTATCCCCATCTTGTAACTAGAATAAAAATTCTTTCAGAATTAGATATTTCAGAAAAAAGACTTCCTCAAGATGGTAGATTTAGTTTTAACTTTAATGGTGAAAAGATAGACATTAGAGTTGCCACGACACCTACGGGAACTGGTGAAAAAATAGTTTTAAGAATTTTAGACATTCAAAGAATTTCTTACACACCAGAAGGAATAGGCCTTGTGGGTGAAAATTATAAAAAAGTAATAAACTTAATTAGTCAGCCTTCGGGATTAATTTTAATTTGCGGACCAACATCTTCGGGCAAGACGTCGACGCTTTATACGCTTTTGCGAAAAATACAAGATGAAGACATAAATATTATGACAATTGAAGACCCTATTGAATATAAAATTGATGGGATAAACCAAATCGAAGTAAATCAAAACACTGGGCTTTCCTTTGAAAAGGGATTAAAAGCTATACTGAGAATGGACCCTGATAAAATAATGATTGGTGAAATTAGAAATGAAGATACAGCTCATATTGCAATTTCATCCTCAATTACGGGGCACTTAGTTTTGTCTACTCTTCACACTGAAAATTCTCCAGCATCAATAGGAAGGCTTATTGACATGGGAATTGAGCCCTATTTGATTTCTGCTGGTTTAATTGGTGTAATTTCACAAAGACTTATAAGAAAATTATGTCCTCATTGTAGAGAAAAAATAAAAAACACAAGTCCACTTATTGACAATGAATTTATATATAGAGCAAGGGGTTGTGAAAAGTGCAATGGCGGTTATAGTGGAAGAATAGCGGTCTTTGAAATTATGATTATAGATAGTGAAATTCGCGAAATGATAAGTAGACGTGAAAGTATAAAAAACATTAAAAATTTAGCAATAGAAAAGGGTATGAACACCTTGTCAAGTGAGATTTTAAGTTTAATAAAAAAAGGTGAAACAACTTTTGAGGAGTATTTTAAACACATAAATACTGTTGGGGAATTATGATTTATAAGTATAAGGCCTTTAGAGGTAGTGAAAAAATCAAGGGAAGCATCGATGCAGTAAGTATTAAAGATGCAAAGGTAAAATTAAAAAGAGAAGGACTTCGACCAATAAAAATTGAAGAAAACATTGAATCAAGCAATTCCTTTGATTTTAAAAGAAAGCTTAAAAATGAAGATCTTTACATTTTATTTAGACAACTTGCTCTATTAATAAATTCAGGAATTAATATTGAAAATGCCTTTGAAATTTTAATCTGTGAATTTTCTGAAGATAAGAGTAAAATATTAAGTAATATAAGGGATAATCTCAGAAGCGGAGTTTCTCTATCTGAATCTATGGAAAAAACTCACGCTTTTCCAAATCTTGTCATTAACATGATATATGTTGGAGAAAACACATCAAGTCTTGGCAAAATTTTTAACAGTTTGTCAAATTATTACATAAAAAAGAGAGAGACAAACTCAAAAATCATTGAAGCTTTGGCTTATCCAATTATCCTTTTGATTACTTCAATTTTTGTAATAAATTTTTTGATTATTAATGTAATACCAAACTTTAGTGAAATTTTTAGTTCAAATGATAATTTATTGCCACTTCCAACAAGAATTTTATTAAATATTTCAAATTTTATGTATAAAAATTATATTTACATAATTTTAATTTTTTTATCTTTAATAGTTTTTACATTAATATATCACAGAAAAAATCCGAGAACCTTTCACAAACTGTTCTTGAAATCAAAATATTATAGAATGACAAAGAGTTTAAAATTTACATTTAACATGGATCTACTTCTTGGGGCAGGACTTACAATTGATAGAAGTCTTGAAATTCATTTAAATATGGAAAACAATGTCGTACTAAAAAGTAAATTTTTAGAAATTTTAAAAAATATAAAATCTGGAGAGTCTTTTTATAATAGCGCTGCTAAAATAAATGTATTTCCAAAAATTCTAATTTCAATGATTCATGTTGGAGAAGAATCTTCAAACTTAAAAGAAGTTTTTAGAGTGACGTCTGGATTTTATGATGAAGAATTAAATAACTACAATAAGAAATTTTTAGGGATTCTCGGTCCAATTTTAATAATAATTATGGCATTGATAATTGGATTCATAGTGTTATCAATTGCATTACCAGTTTTCGATATGGTAAATCAATTTTAGGAGGCTTATATGAAGATACAAAATAAAAAGAAGGGTTTTACACTAATTGAACTCGTAATTGTAATAGCAATTATTGCAATATTAATTTCAATCGCAGCTATGAAGTATAGCACGACAAACCTTGCAGCAGAAGCGGCAGCACACAATGCTAATGTAAAAGTTTTAAAGAGTGCAGGAATTTTATATTTAATCGATCATCCTGATGAAAAAAACATTAATATTGAAAACTTAAAACCATATATTGAAAGTGGAAAAATTCCTAAGCCCGCAAAACATTTAGGCAAGGGGACTGCATTTACAGTTACTGCAACAGAAGATGGAGATGTAGTTGTTAAACCAGGCATTGTAAAAGTATCAAATAATTCCTTAGTAGAAGATAATGGAAAATAATTTTCATAAAATTTTACTGATTTTTTTGGTTTTTATGCTTGGAGGTTCCATTGCATCTTTTTATCATTTATTTGTCAATAGAAGAGAAAAAAATGAAGATTTTATATTTGCAAGGAGCCACTGCGACCATTGTAATAGAAAATTAGCATTATATGAAATCATTCCTGTTTTTTCTTATATTTATCTTAAGGGAAAATGCAAAAGTTGCGGAGAAAAAATTGGTATAGACAAATTTTTTACAGAAATTTTAATTTCGATTCTTTCTGTTTTAATATTTTTAAAATATGGAATATCACTGTATACTATTTTATTTATTGTTATAATTACAGTGGCGACTTTTATTGGAATAATAGACTTTAAAACAGGATATATTTATAATATAGACCTTTTTATAATTTTAGTTTTTACTTTGCTTTTAAAATTTTTTGCAGAAGAAAATATTTTTAATTCTCTAAAATTTTCGCTTGGAATAGGTCTATTCTTTTTTATGCTGTATAAATTCACTGAGATGATGGGACTTGGAGATGTTTATTATTCCTTTATAATGGGATTTTTTGCGAATAATTTATTAGAAGCCTTTAATTTATTTAAGGATTCCTTTTTAATAGCAGCAGCATTTTCTTTAATTTTAATTTTATTAAAGAAAAAAAGTTTTAAAGATTCCATTGCCTTTGGACCTTTTATTAGCATATCTATTATTATTTTCATATTGTGCAGGTGAATTATGTATCAAAAAAAGATTATTAAATTTATAATAAAGGATGGATTTATAAAAATTAATAAAGATATAAAAGAAGAGTTAAAGATTGCCCTGCCTTACAGAATTTATAGAGATGGTGAAATATTAGATTATCATCATTTTTACTACAAATTTAGTAAAATTATGGAGAAAATTAATTTTAACAGGAAGGATAAACTAATTTTAATATTTGACTCTTCTTCTTTTATTCACATTAATTATAAAATCCCGGAAATTGATGAAAGGGAGATAAGGGATTTTCTTAAATTAGAACTTGAAGATTATGGAGACTTTGATCTATTAAAATATGAAATTTTTTACGATTTTATAAAAGAAGATGATATCTTAAATTTGTCAATTGATTTAGTTCCAGTAAATTTAATTTCAAAAATAAAAGAAATTTTTGAAAAATTAGAGATTTCAAACTATGAAATAATTCCAGAACCGCAGTCTATAAATAAAGATGGAAAATATGTTGAACTTTCTCCAACATATATAAAATTAATTTCTGTAAAAAATAATTTAGTGAATTTTTATGAAAAAATTTACGATACAAATTTTGAAAAATTAATTGAAGAAAATAAGTTAGAAGAACAAAATGCCTCTAATATAATAAATCTTCGCTATGACCCTGAAGAATCAAAGATTGATGAGGATTTTTTGTTTAAATACAAAAATTATTTTACAAATTATATTAGTAAAATAGAAAATTTTGCAAAGGGTGAAAAGATAAAATTATTTGGAAATATTTGTGATTCAGAAATTATTAAAGAAATTTTTAAAAAATTTAGTAACCTAGAATATAATCTCTTAGACGAAGATATACACAATAAAATTTCTATAAAAAAAGATGAAAGAGAAAAGAATAGTGTCAAAAAGAAAAATTTTATAAATTTAATTCTAGCATTTTCTATGGCTTTAATAATAATTTTTAATTTAGTATATTTTTTAAATCTTAAAAAAGAAAATGAGATTAAAATAGCAAATACACCAGATGTAAAAAAAGAAGAAGTTGTAGAAACTGATATGTCTAGTGATAAATTTCAGGAGAGAAATAAAATTTTTATAGATAAGATTTCTGAAATTCAAAAACTTGAGGATAAAAATTTAATAATAACAAACTATTCCTTTGACGGTGGCAAGATTACAGTTAGGGGAATAGTAAAGAACGAGGAATATTTTAATAAGGTTTTTAAAAACATAAATATTCTCAGCAAGAATATTTATATGGAGAATGGATTTTATAAATTTGAAATGCAAATTAAATAATTGTAAAATCCAATAGGGGTGTTAATTTGGAAATAGGAAAATTAAAAGCAGAGTTGTTGGAAAAATATATTTTCAATAACTTGAGTTCAAATAGAGAAGAAGTAATTGTAAAAAGCGGAACTGGCTTAGACAACGCAGTTTTAGATTTTGGTGGAGATTTAATTGTCGCATCCACAGATCCCATAACAGGTGCATCAAAAAATATTGGCTCTTTGGCGATAAATGTATCTGTAAACGATGTAAGTTGTCAATGTGCAGACCCAGTAGGAGTTTTAATGACAGTTTTAATTCCGCCAAGTGCAACAATAGATGACTTGAAAAAAATTATTGATGATGCAAATAGGACGGCAACTAAATTAAATGTAGATATAGTCGGCGGCCACACAGAAATAACGGATGCAGTAAATAAAATTTTAATCTCAACTACAGTTTTGGGAAGGGTTAATAAAGATATTAGACCAGATATAAAAAGCATTAAACCAGGAGATGTGATTGCAGTTTCAAAATATATTGGCATAGAGGGCACAAGTATTATTGCTCATGATAAGTCTAATGTAAGAGAAGTTTTAAATGAAGAAGAATTAAAACTTGCCCTATCATTATCTGACGAAATTTCAGTTTTAAAAGAATCAAGAATTGCATCAAAATATGGAGTAAAGCATATGCACGACATTACTGAGGGCGGATTGTATGGAGCACTTTGGGAAACAGGTGTAGCAATAGATTATGGTCTAGCTACTTATTATGATGACATTCCAGTGCTTGATGTAACGAAAAAAGTTTCAAAATTTTATGAAATTGATCCTATGAGACTTATTTCGAGTGGGAGTATGCTAATGATTTTTGACAAAGATAAATTTAATGAGTTTAAAAAAGAAACAGAAAATGAGGGAATAAAAGTTACAAAAATTGGCGAAGTAGTTAAAGAAAATAAGACAGTAGTAGTGTTTAATGACAAAACACTAACTTTATCAGAACCAGGCTCTGATGAGCTTTATAAAATCATTGACTAAATATTACAATTTGGTTACAATATTGACAAATTAGTTAATGAAATATAAACTTTAACTAGGTGAAATATATGAAAAAAATTATCAAAATATCAATATTATTTATAGCAATGCTTATTATGCCAGTATTTGCAGCAAATATTTTTTCTGTGAGTATTGGTAATAGTGCTTTTAAAGTTAAAGAAGCAGGCGTTTTAGTCAATAAAGAAACGCTAAAAACTGAATTTTCTCCATACATAAAAGATGGAAGGACTTTTGTGCCTATTCGTGAAATCACAGAAAAACTTGGTGCTAATGTAAAGTGGAATTCAAAGGACAAAAGTATAATAATTACTTTAAATGGCGATGTAATTAATATGCAAATTGATAATCCAAATGTAACAATTAATGGAAAGGAAATATCACTAGATGAAGCACAAGCTCCACAACTTGCACTATATAAAAGTCCGCGAAGAGAAACTAAGACAATGGTACCTCTTAGATTTATTTCAGAAACCTTTGGTTACGAAGTAAATTGGAACAATGAAAAAGTGAGAGCGGAAATTAGCACGGTGTCATCAAAATCAATTACAGAGGAAACTAAAAAGAAAAATTCTGAAATAAAAACAAGTAGTAAAAATAATAAAAACTCCACTGACAATAAAAAATCTAATGTTAAGTCAGTATCGATTTTCGATAGCAACTATTTTCAATCAAATGTAGAAAAAAGGGAAACTAATAATATAAAAAGCCAAATAAATAATGGAAATGAAGACAAAATATTTGAAGAAGCAGATCTTGATTTAAAAGATAAAAAGAATAAAGTAATTAAAGACAAAATTGAAATAAATGGCAAGTTAAATATTATTATTGACCCTGGACATGGAGGTAAAGATTCAGGTGCAATTGCACTCGATGGATATACTTATGAAAAGGACTTAAATTTGTTGGTTGCTGAAAGTTTAATGGAAAAATTAAATTCAAATCCAGAGATAAACGCAACAATAACAAGGACAAGAGATGAGTATGTCAAACTTTTAGATAGAGCATCTGTATCTAATGATAAAAATGCTGATTTGTTCCTTTCAATTCACTTCAACAGTTCCGATAATTCAAGTGCAAAGGGGATTGAAGTTTTGTATGCCTCAGAAAATAATATTTCAATAAAGGATACTGTTCAAAAACATTTTGCAAATTGTTTACAAAAAGCGCTTATAAAGGAAACTGGCGCCGTTGATCGAGGAATTAAAAATAGACCAGCTATAATTGTATTAAATAAAACAAAAAATGTTTCTGCACTAGCTGAGTTAGGATTTTTATCAAATGAAAGTGATTTAGAAACAATAAAAGACCCTGATTACATTGATAAATTAGCTAGAGGACTCTATAATGGAATAGAAGACTACATGAATAGCTATGTTATTAAATAAGAAAGGGAATTATGAGAGAAGATAGACAAAACGACGAAATAAGACCAATTAGAATAACGCCAAATTATTTGGAACATCCAGATGGTTCTGTATTAATTGAATGGGGAGAAACAAAAGTTATTTGTACAGCGATGATTGAAAATAAAGTCCCTGCATTTTTGAGAGGAAAGAATAAAGGATGGCTTTCAAGCGAATATTCAATGCTTCCTGGTTCAACGCCAACAAGAAAAGTAAGAGATATCTCAAAGGGAAAACTTGATGGAAGAAGCAGTGAAATTTCAAGATTAATTGGAAGGTCACTTAGGTCATGCATAGATTTAGATAAAATTGGAGAAAGAACGATATGGATCGACTGCGATGTCATTTCAGCTGACGGAGGAACAAGAACCGCATCTATAACAGGATCTTACATTGCACTTAAAATTGCAGTAAAAAAAGCATTAGAAAGCGGAAAATTCAAAGAAAATCCAATAGTTTCTAAAATTGCTGCAATTAGTGTAGGAAAAGTTGGCGGAATAAATTTAGTGGACTTAGATTTTAGGGAAGATTCAAATGCTGATGTTGACCTAAATGTTGTCATGAACGATGAATTTGAACTAATAGAAATTCAAGGTACTGGCGAAGGTGATACTTTTTCAGTTGAAGAACTAAATGAATTTTTAAAGGGCGCTAAAAGAGGAATTGAAGATATTTTTAAATATTTTGAAATTGTGGAGAAGTATATATGAGAGAATTAGTTTTATCCACTGATAATATTAATAAGTTGAGAGAAATAAGGGAAATTTTACAAGATTTGGACGTAAAAATTTATGGGAAATCCGATATAGAAGGGTTGGATTTTGAAGTAATAGAAGACGGCGACACTTTGTATGACAATGCACTAAAAAAAGCAAGTGCAATAGCAGATAGAGTTAATTACGCAGTTTTAGCAGATGACACGGGTTTATTTGTAAAATCACTTAATGGAGAACCTGGAGTTCATTCTGCAAGATATGCATCAGAGCATGATGACAAAAAAAATAGAGAGAAGTTATTAGATAATCTCAAAGACAAAGACGACAGAAGTGCATATTTTAAAACACAAATAATTTTAATCGATGAAGATAAAAATATTATTCCCATTGAAGGAATTTGCAGTGGTAAAATTTCACTTGAAGAAAAAGGCGACAATGGATTTGGTTACGACAGCATCTTTATACCAGAAGGATTTGACAAAACATTTGCAGAAATGAGTCATGAAGAGAAAAATAAAATTAGTCATCGAGCAAGAGCATTAAAGAATCTTCGAGATAAACTTTTAATATTGTAAAAAATAATTGACAATAGATATATAATTTGTTAATATATATATTGTTCGTGGTGGGTATGGCCTAGCTGGTTAAGGCGTCAGATTGTGGTCCTGAAGATCGTGGGTTCGATTCCCACTATCCACCCCACAATATATTGAAGTGTCTTAGACACTTCTTTTTTTGCTAGAGTGGCGGAATTGGCAGACGCACCAGACTCAAAATCTGGCGGTCGCAAGATCGTGTGGGTTCAAGTCCCACCTTTAGCACCAAAGAATTTGTATTTACCTGTGTTTTACAGTTATTTTCTAAAATGGGTTAAAATAGCTGTTTTGCACAGGTATTTTTTTATATACTTTTTTTAAAATTACTCTATTTTTTTATATTTTACTGCCTTTTTCTATGTTTTTCTAAAATTTTTACACCAATTTTACACCAACTTTTACACCAAAAATAAACTATATTTTATAATGAAAAAACATTGTTATTTGTGATAATATCAATTGCTTTTTGTTTTTGTTGATCCGATATGTGAGTGTAAATATTCATTGTTGTAGAGTAATCACTATGCCCTGCTAAGACTTGTGCTATTTTAGGTGGAATGTTATTCTCGGCAAGCCTTGTTATATAGGTATGCCTTAATGCGTGGAATGTTTTATATTCAATTCCATTATCTTCACATATCTTTTTTAATCTTCTTGTAGGTCGTTTAGCTTCTATATATCCGCCTGTTTCACTAGGAAACATTAAATCATTAGGGTTGAACTTAAAACCACTTTTCAGCCTTAATTCATTAACTCTTGCAATATTTCCTTTAAGAATTTTTATTGATTGAGCGGGTAGGGGAATACTCCTATATGAAGCCTTGGTTTTTAAAACATCAATTTTATATTCTGTTGAAATGTTGTCTTCTTCAATTGAAGTTACCCTTTTATATTGCTTGTTTATGTTTAAAAAGTTATCTTTTAAATCATTGATTGTTAAAGCTATTGTTTCGCCTTTTCTCAATCCTGCTATCATGCTTGTATAAATAATTAAATCAACAGAATTAGTAAAATCTAAATTATTTAAAATAACTTTTTGCTCTTGTAATGTATAGGCATCTCTCTTTTCCTTATCAGCTGTGATAATAATATTAGCAAAGGGATTATTTTTTACTAAATTATTATTTAAACAATACTTATAAAAAGAATTAATATGAGAAATAACTTTTTTGACAGTGCTATCTGTATTGTTATTTAAAAGTTCTTTAACATATTTTTCAGCTATAAAAGGAGTAATTTCTGAGATATCAATTGTTTCAATGCTATATCCTTTAATTCTTTTATTTAAGGTTGTTACATATTCAAACAAAGTGTTATCAGTAGTTTTGCCTTTTTTGACAGCGTAGACCCAATCATGATATAATTGCCCTAAGCTGTTTGAGTTGAATGGATTCAAGTATAAATCTTTATATTTTTCAATCCATTCATCTCTTTTTTCTATCAAGTCATATTTTTTCTTAGAGCTGAAGCTTTTTCTAATAGTTTCACCATTATATAAAACAACATCACATCTAAAATAACCTCTTTTGTCTTTATAAATTTTACCTACTTTGACATTGTACATTTTTTATAACCTCCAATTATTGTAAATTAAAGATTATATGCTATAATTAAATTGCGACATAAAAAGATAGCACATATCTTTTAGGGAGCTTGCATTATGCAGGCTTCTTTTTTTGTTACATAAAATTTGAATGTATTTATTACATCTTTCATTTTTTATTTATCTAAATTTTCTATATTGTAATTGTATAAGCCTTCGTAATAATAAGAGTTTTGTATTCCGCGCATAAAAACTTGTCTGCTATTTATATCTTTCGTTATAGCTGACTTTAATAAATGTTTTATCTCAAGAGTATTTACTGGAGATCTTTCCATTGCATTGAGATATTCATATTTATCAACTTTTGCCCAGTCAATACAGACTTTTAAATTTTTCTTAAAAATCAAATCAAGCCATATTCTTGTTGCTCTTCCGTTGCCCTCTCTAAAAGGATGTGCAACATTCATTTCTACATATTTTTCTATTATTTCATCAAAGGTATTTTCGGGCATTTGTTCGATTATTTTTAGGTTTTCATTTAAAAATAAAACTGGTGCAAATCTGAAATTGCCTTTTGAAAGGTTTACATTTCTTATTTGACCAGCAAAATCAAATATATCTTGAAATAAATATTTGTGAATTTCTTGTAATCCCTTTGTAGTACCTACTTCAATTTCATTTATTAAGTTGCTGTCCCAGAGTTCTATTGAACGTTTCTTTGATAATAATTCTTCATTTTTCATTCTTTTAACTCCTCTATTTACATCTCTTTGAATAAACTCCCACCATTTGACCAAGTATTAGAATATTTTTGTGGTCTTGTTTGGAAACAATTATAGGTTCATAGTTTTTATTGCAAGGCTGCAAAATCAGCATATCTATTTCCATATTATAATAAATTATTCAGTATTCATCTATTTTCAAAATTGAACTTATTTAAGATTAATGAATGCTTTGTATACTGTATTACATCTTGTAATGACATTGATTTTTCATTTTCTATTTTCTGATTAAAATTCTCTATTTCGTCTAAAAATATTTTTCGCATATTATAAGCTCTATAACTAACTCCATAAACATTTAAGACATAATTTGGTGGGAACTTTGCCGTTTTATACATCATTTTTCTAGGCATTAATAGTTCTCCTGCGAAGGCATCTGCTGATTTTTCTTTTATAAAGCTACTTAGATATTTATATTTTGTATGATGCAGTAAAAATATATGGCCTAGTTCGTGGGCGAGTGTAAATCTTTGACGAGCCAAGTCAAAATTAATATCATCAATTGCTATTACATATTTGCTGGTAATGCCATTGTAAATACTATATCCATCTAAGCCTAATAAGTCTTCTTTAACAACTTTTATATCAGGTCTATAATTTATAATATCTTCAACATTTATAGGTAGTAGCCTTTCTTCATATGAAATTTTTTTATGTATGTAGTGAGCCATACTCACGGCGTAGTGTAAATTGTAATTAAGTAAGTTCATAATATCAAATCTTTGTTCTTTAATAGTTAAAAAAATATATAGGGAATATAGATCCCGTATATTTATATGTAATAAAAAATTGGTTCTTATTCTTATATTTTATATTAGTATGCAAAAAAGCTCTGCACAAAATTGGTACAGAGCTTTTTGTCTTAGTGCTGTTCTAGAAACAGCATATCATTATTTTCGTGATGAATTAATCATCGTGTACCAATATTATAACATTGTGTTAAAAATTGTCAAATTAAAAATAAATCTTTTCAAATTTTTCTTTAATCTTCTAAGTCAGAAATAAATTCACTTTTATTATTAATGTCTTTAAAATCCATATAATACCAACTTTATTTATCTTTATCTTTATCTTTCTCTTCAAAAAAAGACGCTTTAATCATTCTAAGCATAACTTCTTTTTGTTCTGGTGTGAGGTTTTTATTGGCTCTATATAGTACAGAAATACCTTCTGGAAAGTCTTCTTCTAGTTCTTCAGCTTTGGAATTAGTCTTTATAGATTGATTAGGATTTGATGAGCGACCTAATAAGTAATCCGTAGTTACATTAAAATAATCAGCAAACTCAGAAATAGTATTAATATCTGGTTTTCTAACACCATTTTCATATTGTGACAAAGTTACATTGCTAATATTTAATATTTTACTTAATTCCAGTTGAGACAAATTATTTTTCATTCTCAATTCTCTTAGTCGTGTTTGAAAGTTTCCCATAAATTCCCTCTTAATCAATAATTTAACAAAATGTTAATCCTTTTATTTAATTTTAACATAATATTAAAGTTATTCAACTAAATTAACAAAAAGTTAAAATAACTATTGACTTTAACAAATCGTTAAGTTATAATTGATTTAACAAATTGAGAAAGAGGTGAAACATGAAAACTATAGTTGAATTAAGAGAGAAAAAGGGATTATCTCAACACCAATTAGCATCAATGCTTGGAATTTCGAATGCTTCTTTGCATTATTATGAAACTAATCAAAGATATGTTCCAAAAGATATTGCTGAAAAAATTTCAAGTATATTTGAAGTTGAAGTAAATGATATTTTTTTGCCTCAAAAATTCTCGTTTCGTTAAAAAATCAAACGAAGGAGGATGTTATGGATGAAAGAAAACAAATAACGCTCCGATTGCCTAATGAGCTTTACGAAGCGTTAGAAAAGGTGATAGGAATGGAAAAGGATAAAAGGTTCACAAATGCAAAAAGAGCCTTTCGGCTCTTTTTGCTTGGGCTTATAAGCTGGGAGAGGTTAGGATTGAGATTTGAGGTAATTAATCTCATTCAATCGTACAACTGTTAGTGGCAATTGTCCTCTAATTTGGAAAGTTCGTTGAGTAACTAACCATTTTGTTAATTAATTTTATCATCAAATAGCAAAAACTTCAAGTACACCAACGGTAATTTCTTTTAGTATTTATTTATATTAGGTAGATCCACTAAATCTAAAATTACTCAACCATACTAAAGTTTTTTGCAAATGATGACTAATTAATTACTAAATCATTTGTTTTTTAGTAATTGACACAAAATGGTAACTATCATTAAAAATATTGTTATTTTTTCGTATAGACTCAACTCTTTTTCCTTTCTCAAAAAGCCTGTTGGTAGGTCTATTATAGCATTGTTATTTTATTTATTAAATAGATTAGGAGGTAAGGAATGGAAATTAAAACAAAAAAAGACCTTGTTATCAAACAAGAGCCTTGTGAGGAGGATATTGAAAAATTAATAAAAAATATTATTGATTTATCAGATGAAGAAGAAAAATTGATATTTATAGGTTTTTTAAATGGATTTTATTTTTCTTTGGAAATGAAGAAAATATATAACAACTTACTTAGTGAGGTTATTCATAAAGTAATCAAGAGCTGATTTTCTTATATCTTTAGGTAGTGAAAAGTAGGCTTTTAATATGTCTATTTCCAATGGATCAACATTATTTTTAGATATAAGTTCATCAAGGGATATGCCATCATTTGCTATAAACATTTCTCCTTCGCCAGTTCTTAACCAGTCTTCGTTTACATTGTATGTTAAACAGATTAGTTTAATTGTTTGGTCAGTTACGCTATTTTTACCATTTTCAATGTTAGAAATAGCAAATCTTGACAATCCTATTTTTTCACCGAATTTTTCTCCTGATAAGCCTAGCGCTTGTCTTAGTTCTTTCACTCTTTCATTCATGATGATTCCTCCTTATATATTAAGTATAAGTGAGAGTTGAAAAAAAATCAATAAAAATGTTTTAAAAAGCTACAAAAACTATTGACAATGTTTTGAAAAGCTATTATAATGTAGATATAATCAACAGAGAGAGGAGGGAATAAAATGAGTGATAATAAAAAGAAGCCTAACAACAACTTAATAAAACTAGCTCTAATAACATCAGTTATAGGACTTGTAACCCAAATAATTGAGTTGTTGGTCAAGCTTCTTGAATTAGTAAAGGGAAATTAAAATCCCTTTACTAAGAAGATTATAACTCATTTTTTGTATATATGAAAGACATAGATAAATTAGAAAAAGTTTTAAAGGCTTTAATTGTTATATCAATTATTAATTTGATTTTAACTGTTATAGGCGTTTTGAAGTAGGGGGGAATTATGGCAGAGATTAAAATAATTCTTGATAAAGAAGAACAAAAAGAAAAAGAAGAGTTAGAAAGGTCTATTGAGTCTTTAGATAGAGATTTGAAATTAAAGTTTAAAGGCTTTCTTGAGGGATTAAATTTCATTGGAGCTGGTAAAAATGAAAATTGATAATAAAAAAGACCTTGTTATCAAACAAGAGCCTTGTGAGGAGGATATTGAGGAAGTTATTAATATGTTAGAGCCTTGTGACTTAAAGCTTTTATATTTCTTTGTCCTTGGTATTCTTAGCACAAGAGGCTATAAAGTCATCAATGGCTGATTTGTTGGCTTCTGACAGTTCCAGATAGGTTTTAACTAATTCTAGTTGGAAGTCTGTTAGATTATGACGTCTTTGAAGTTCTTTTAAGTAATCTTGTGGGGTTTCATTAAACATTGAGCCTTCGCCAGTTCTTAACCAGTCTTCATTTACATTATATGTTAAACAGATTAGTTTAACATTTGATTCGCTAACACCGACTGCCCCATTTTCTATTTTAGAGATTGCAGCACGATTTAAGCCGATGTTTTCTCCAAATTTTTCTCCTGATAAGCCTAAGGCTTTTCTTAGTTCTTTTACTCTTTCGTTCATGATTATTCCTCCTTATGTATTAAGTATAAGCGAGAAATTAAAAAAAAGCAAGAAAAAAGTTGAAAAAAGATACAAAAACTATTGACAATGTAGAAAAAAGATATTATAATGTATCTAAAGTAAACATAGAGAGGAGGAAAAGAATGAGTGATAATAAAAAAGATGACCAACTTATAAAGCTTGCATTAATAACTGCGGTAATCAGTTTAATTGAAAAGCTTATAGAGTTAGTCATCAAAATCATAAATTTAGTAGGGGGAAATTAAAACCCCTTACTAAAAAGATTATAACTCATTTTTGGAATATATGAAAGATAATTTAGAAAAAGTTTTAAAGGTTTTAATTATTGTATCAGTTATTAATTTGATTATAACTGTGATAGGTGTTCTGAAGTAGGAGGGAATTATGGAAAAGAAATATAAAAAGAACTACGAACAAAGTGAAGAAGATAAAATTGCTAAGGAAATTAAGAATTTAAAGCCTGAGGATCTTGAGAAGATGTTTTATATTATGCAAGGCATGAGGATTGCTGAGAAGAGTTTGAAGATGGCTATGTAAATAGTTAGGAGGATGTTATGGAAGATTTGATTAAATTAGCATATAAACGTTCTGATGATGATTTTAAAAAAGAAGCTGTTAAAGAATTTAAAAAAGAAATATCTAACATGACTGAGGATGATTTGGTAGGGCATCTACAGACTGTTAGATATAACATAGTTGAAAATAAATTTACTTTTCTCTTTGATTTTGTTGCTGATAAAGAGTAGACAATTTTTCAGTAATTGTAAATTCAAAAGTTCTATCTTTTATGACATCATAAGTGGTTTTTTTGAAATTATCCGATATTCCAATTATTAATCCTTGTTCGTTTAAAGCTTCTAGTGATGTTGATAGGTTGAAAAAATCATCAAGATTTTTAGCGGTTAATTTGATGATTTTATCGCAAGGATTATCATACTTATTAAAAATTATATTTAGATATTTCATTTGATTTGGTGTAAGCATTAAATCACCTCCTTATGGTGATTACAGCATAAATAAAAGTTAAGAAAAGATTATAGGGAGAGTAAATAAAAATCAAACGAAGGAGGAAGTTATGTGAGAGATAAACTTGATGATTTATTATTGGATGTACAATTATTTGTTGATCAGTTAATAGATCATAGAGATGATTGGTGGTATTTGATAATTTTTAATTTTTTAATTCCGCTAATAGTTTCAGTAGGGACAGCCATTTCTACAGTGTTTTTATTAAAGAAGTTAGCCATATTGTAAGAAGGGTTGTTAGAAATGCTATGAGCATTGGAAAAAAGAAAGATCTAATAAATTCAGACATGCGTTTTTCACGAGATGAAGTTTTATAGTTTTGGAGAAAATTTTTACCTAGGTCGCTTACGTAGTAATAACCTGTAAATTCTGAACTTGTAACTTTAGTTTTTTTGTCTTCAAGATGAACATATTCTTTATTTAGGTATGAGGTGTTATCGATAGGTAGTTGTATTCTGCCGTTAAAGTGCCTTGAATAGTTTTGTTCACTCAAGCAATCCAACCTATATTTAGTTGAGTATTTTTCATCCGGATATTTTTTCATAATTTCATTTATGTGTACTTTTGTGTGTTTATTTATATATTTTAGAATCTTTATATCATAAGTTTCTAGATTTTCTAACATTTGATTGGATCTCCTTTATAGTATGTTAATAACTTTATTATACAATATGTAGTATTTTTGAACAAGGAGGACAAATGAATAGACTAAAGGAATATAGGCTAAAGGCTAAAATAAGCCAAAGAGATTTATCAAAGATTACTGGAATATCTGAAGGTAGATATAACCACTATGAAATTGGGAGAAGGGAACTTCCAGTGAGTATTGCCAAGAGGATTGGAGAAGTGCTGAAGATTGAATGGTGGAAGTTGTATGAATGATTTATTAGATTAGGAGTAATTTGAGGTGATTATAGCATAAGGGGTTTGAACGTAGTTATAGGAGGTGGAAGATGGAAGAGATAATAAAAGAACTTAGAGAAATAAAAGAATTGCTCCGTATTATTGCGAGTAATACAGAGCAAAATGAAGATTTAATTGATTTAGATGATTTTGCTGAGCGTGCTAATCAAAAGCTCTCTAAAATCATTAATGCAAGTATTGTAAATGCCGATAGCTAATTCTTCGATAGAAATTTTTTTGTTATTTGAATCTATATTAAGATTTGCTTTAAATTTCTCAATATATTTTTCATCGGAGTAATAATTTAAAAATTCAGCATTTACGATTTTTGATATTTCTTCTTTGTTCATAAAAATCACCTCCTTATTGTGATTATAGCATAAGGGGTTTGAATTAGAGTAGTTATAGGGGGTGGGAAGTATGACAATGGAAAATTTGACTACAGAAGAAGAAATTAGAATTGCAATGAAAAGAAAGGGCTACACATACAAAAAGTTAGCTGATGAAATGGGAATTAGCATTAGTTATGTGTATGAGCTTGTTAAAGGTAATAGTGGAAATATAAAAAGAATTAATGATATGAGAAAAATATTAGGAATTTAAATTTTTATTTAATCAGAATTACTATGAAAAAATATTAAAGGAGGGAACAAATGACTTTATTAAGTTTTTCAGAGTTTTATGAAAAATATTCTCAACAATTAGGAATTGGTAGGGATAGTTTAAGAAAAATAGTTAGAAAGAAAGACTTCCCTAAAATTCAAGTTGGGAACAGAGTGAAAATTATAGAAGAAGGCGTTGAAGATTATTTCCTCAACGCTCGTGGATTAAAAGTAAATTA